>CANQGL010000026.1 GCA_947623185.1 uncultured Lachnospiraceae bacterium | reverse complement strand
GAATAAACGCTTTCTTCCCGGATCCACCCTGTTTTCACCGGGCACGGCGTTATGAGCGTCGGTTTTCCGGCTTTCACCCGGCCGTTTCAGGAGCCGCCTCCGGCGCGCTCTCCGCGGCCGGCGCGTTTACCATTCCCGGTCCGTATTCCATGTCCTGACCGTTCTCCGCGTTTTGTCCGTTCTCCGCATTCTGCGCAGGCTGGGGAGCATAGTCCTTAAACGCGAATTCGATGCAGACATTCCCCTCGATCCCGGCGACGCTTCCCTTATCCGTCGCCTGCCACATGGTCCGGTTCGGATAATTGTGGTCCCCGCCGTAGCGGGCAAGCCAGATGTCGTACGGAATCTGATTCGTATCCATCTCGTTCGTGAATTTATAATAGTCGCTGTACACGATCGGCGTGTAGCCGTTCTCCGCCAGAACCTGACAGAACGCGTTCACGATGTCGGTCAGCTCCTGCACCGAAAGATCCATGATATACTGCGATTCGATGTCCGCGGCGATCGGATATGCGATCTCATAGTTTTTTGCGATCTCCATCGTATACTGCGCCGCCTGCCGCGCTTCTTCGACCGTCCTAGTCTGCAGGTAAACATAGGGCGTCGTATGGACCCCGTTTGCCTTTGCTTCGCGCATGTTTCGGTCAAACATCTCATCCATCGTATACTCGCCCTCATAGCCGAACGATCCCATGCGGATCAGCGCAAACGACACGTCGTCGGCCGCGGCCATGCCCCAGTCCACGGCGCCCTGCCACTTGGAAACGCTGATTCCTCTTAGGAGCGCTCCCTCGATCGCGGCTCCGGTATCGTCGCGGTACGCCCCGTCCGACCATTTCCACGCCATGGGGAACACATCGTCGGGCTGGGAAGACGCATCGTCGGAGGGGACCGCCATTTCAAAACCGGGTCCCACGCCGTTTGAATCGTCTCCCTCGATCACGGTATCCGCAAACGATGTGATCTGCGCCGACGCGATCAGGCAAATGGACAGGAAAGCGGCAATCATTTTTTTATGTCTCATCCTTATCAGTCTCCTTTATTTTTGAATGGGTCCGTCCGCCGGATCTTTAATACTCAGCGGATGATTTCCCGGAAATTTTAAGCAAAAACAAAAATCCCAGCATGAGGGCGATCCCGACCGGCAGGGCGATCCACGCCGTCTGCACGAAACCTGCCACCACATAGGTCACGCAGGAGATCAGCGCCGCCGTGATCGCGTACGGAAGCTGCGTCATGACGTGGTTGACATGCTCGCACTGCGCTCCCGCCGAAGCCATGATCGTTGTATCGGAGATCGGCGAACAGTGGTCGCCGCAGACCGCTCCGGCCATGCAGGCGGAGATGGAGATGATCATCAGCTGCGGGTTCGTATCCTGAAAGACCGCGACTACGATCGGGATCAGGATCCCGAACGTTCCCCAGGCGGTTCCGGTCGCAAACGCGAGGAAGCCTCCGACAAGAAAGATGATCGCCGGGAGGAAGTTGATGAAACCGCCCGCGCTCGCCGCCACAAGATCCGCGACAAAGACGTCCGCCCCGAGGCTGTCCGTCATTGTCTTTAAACTCCATGCAAACGTAAGGATCAGGATGGCCGGGACCATCGCCTTAAAGCCCTCCGGCAGGCAGGACATGCACTCCGAGAATTTCAGAACGCGGCGCGCCTGATAGAGTCCGATCGTAATCACAAGGCCGAAAAAGCTTCCATATGTCAGACCCAGCGACGCGTCGGACTGCGAAAACGCGGTCATAAAATCCGTCCCGGAGAAAAATCCGCCTGTATACAGCATACCGATGATGCAGCAGACGATCAGGGAAACGATGGGGATCAGAAGATCGGCGACCGTGCCCTTCGCCTCCGGCTCCCCTTCCTTCGGCCCGCCGGTCTCGTAGGGACGTCCCGGCGTCGTGTAGAGATCGCCGCGGATCGCCGCATTGTCCTCGTGCGCCTTCATCGGACCGTACTCGACCTTCATAAGCACCATGCCGACCATCATCACGATCGTCAGGATCGCATAAAAGTTGAACGGGATCGCGCGCATGAAGATCGAAAAGCCGTCCTCGCCCTCGACGAAGCCGGTAACCGCGGCCGCCCACGAGGAGATCGGGGCGATGATGCAGACCGGAGCCGCCGTCGCGTCGATCAGGTAGGCCAGTTTTGCGCGCGAGACTCTGAATTTATCGGTGACCGGACGCATGATGTTTCCGACCGTCAGACAGTTAAAATAGTCGTCGATGAAGATCAGCACGCCGAGCAGGATCGTTGCAAGCTGCGCGCCCTGGCGGTTTTTGATGCGCTCCGCCGCAAACCGGCCGAACGCAGCCGAGCCGCCCGCCTTATTCATGAGGTTCACCATACATCCGAGGATCACAAGGAATACCAGGATACCGACGTTATGGCTGTCGGACAGCACGCTTATGATCCCGTCCCGGAAAATATGCGTGACCGTCATCTCAAAATCGAAACCGGAATACAGAAGGCCGCCCATCAGGATCCCGACGAACAGCGAGCTGTAGACCTCCTTCGTGATCAGCGCCAGCCCGATCGCAGCGACCGGAGGCAAAAGCGCCAGCCATGTCGCGTAGGCCGCGGGCACATACTCCGCTTCCGCCCCGAACGTCGTAAACGTACAGGCCAGAACAAGAAGCAGTACCGCGGGCAGTATCATAACTCCTCTTTTGTCCGTTCTCATGAATTTCTTTCCTTCGCTTGATCCGAAACGGCTGCGCCAGAGGCGCACCGGCCGCAAATGCGGTCCACCGGTCTCGGAAAATACACAAAAACACCACGGAACCGTCCCGTCGCAGAGACCTTCCATGGTGTCGTTTGCGTTTTATGATCGCTCTCACGCCGCGTGACAGTGTGCAGTGTGTCCCTGCGCAACCCCTTCAGCGCACCGCATACGGGAAACCCGAACTCCGCTTCGCTCCGTTTGGGTAGCGCTCGCTTACGCTCGCTTTACTCGTCCCTGCGCAACCCCTTCGGCGCACCGCACACGGGAAACCCGAACTCCGCTTCGCTCCGTTTGGGTAGCGCTCGCTTACGCTCGCTTTACTCGTCCCTGCGCAACCCCTTCGGGCTTGCTTATGGTCCTCTGAAAATGCCGGTGCAAGCACCGCATTTTCATTCGTCCCAGTTGTGATACACCGCCTGCACGTCGTCGTCCTCGTCGAGCAGGTCCAGGATGCGGTTCATCTTTTTGATCGCGTCCTCGTCGGTCAGCTCGACCCACGTCTGCGGGATCATCCTGACGTCCGCCTCGAGCATCGGGATCCCGGCTTTTTCAAGCGCCTCGCGGACCTCGCTGAACGAATCCGGGTCGGTGATGACCTCGTAGCTGTCCTCCTCCTCGGAGAAGTCCTCTGCGCCCGCGTCGAGCGCGGCCATCATCAGCTCGTCCGCGTCCATCTCGCACTCTTCCTTGTCGATGATGATCTGCCCCTTGCGGTCGAACATAAAGGACACGCTTCCCTGCGAACCTACGTTTCCGCCGCCCTTGGTGAACGCGCTCCGCACATTCGCGGCCGTGCGGTTCTTATTGTCGGTCAGCGTCTCGACAATGATCGCGATGCCGCTCGGGCCGTAGCCCTCGTAGGTCAGGTTCTCGTAGGTGACGGAACCCAGATCGCCCGCCGCCTTCTTGATCCCGCGGTCGATCGTATCGTTCGGCATGTTGTTGGCCTTGGCCTTGGCGATCACGTCGCGCAGCTTGCTGTTGTTGGCCGGATCCGCTCCGCCTTCCTTTACCGCGACCGCGATCTCGCGCCCGATCACCGTAAAGATCTTTCCCTTCGCGGCGTCGTTTTTCTCTTTCTTATGCTTAATATTTGCAAACTTTGAATGTCCTGACATAAAACTTACGCACCCCTTCTCGATTCTTACCGTTTTTCCGTACTGCCGCGCATTCCGCGGCGCGGCGATGTTAACTAAACCATTCTATCATTATTTTCCGTCATTGGCAAGAGGTTTCTCGCCGTCTTCCGCATTTATCCGGCCTTCCGCCGGGCGCGCCGACACCGTCTGGATCATCTTGTTCTCCACGCCGGTGATCTTGAACACATAATCGCCGATGCGCACCTCCGCCTTCTCATCGTCCTCCGGAAGGTGTCCGAGCCGGGACACCAGCAGCCCGTTCAGGGTGTCGAAATTGTCGCGGTCCTCCTCGTCGAATTCGATCCCCAGCGCGTCCTCGACGTCATCGAGCGGCGCCATGCCGGAAAGCTCGAAGGTATTGTCCTCCTTCTCTACGATATCCGGCTCTTCCTCCTCGTCGTACTCGTCCATGATGTTTCCGACGATCTCCTCGAGAATGTCCTCCATCGTCACGATACCGGCCGTCTGGCCGTACTCGTCCACCACGATCACGATGTGGTTCTTCTGCGACTGCATTTCCTTGAACAGCGCGTTGATGTTCTTCGTCTCCGGCACGAAATGCGCCTCCCGCAGAAGCCCTTCGATCTGATCGATCGGCTTGTCCAGGATCCCGGGATCCTCCGCGAAGTACACGACATCGCGCATGTTCAGTACGCCGATGATATTGTCGATGTCCTCCTCGTAGACCGGAAACCGCGAGTTTCCGGACTCCTTGATGATGAAATCGACCGCGTCTTTGAGGCTCATCTCCCCGTCCAGCGCCACGATGTTCTTGCGGTGCGTCATGATGTCGGCGGCTTCCTTGTCGTCGAACTCGAAGATGTTGGTGATCATCTCGGCCTCGCTGGCCTCGAGGACGCCCTGTTCATGGCCCTCGTTCACCATATACATGATGTCTTCCTCGGTCACGTTGTCGTCCTTCGCGTGGAGATCGATCCCCATCAGACGCAGGACCCAGTAGGCCACCGTCTCGAGCAGCCATGTAAACGGGGTCATAACGGTCATGACCGCGTTCACTACCCCCAGCATCCGGTAACAGAAGCGGACCGGGCTCTTTCCGGCCACATGCTTGGCGACCACGATCCCCAGACAGATCAGAAAAAACGTCAGGATCAGCACCGCCAGAAGGTAGGACATGACCCGTGCCGCGGTATCCGAAAACACGGAAACGCGCGCGAAAAGAAGCCTGAACTTTCCCGCCATCCACGGGAGGAACAGGGTCCCCAGGATCAGACATGAAAGGCAGGTGACTGCCTGGTTTGTGCGGATAAAGGAATATGGATCTTCCTGAATATGTAGAAGGCGCGCCGCTTTCTGATTCCCCTCGTCACGCTCGTCTTCGAGCGCCCCGGTATTGATCGCCTGGACCGCAGAACCGAATCCGTACATGATGAAGAACAGCACGGCCGCGCCGAGAAACAGCAGAATTCCTATCCACGAATTGCCATCGTCCATGATAGCCTGAAACACTCCTTTAAGACCGTTATGATTCGGGGCCCTGCGCCCCGTCCGGCCTGTTACGCAAAGTATAGCACGATTCGGCCGTTTCGTCAACGGCCGCCGCTTCCTTATGTAACAAGATCCAGACTTACCTTTAGCGCCTGATCGACCCGCTCCAAGAGATCGCCGTCGATGTGGCAGATCTTTTCCCGGAGCCGCTGCTTGTCGATCGTCCGGAGCTGTTCGAGCAGGATAACGGAGTCCCTCACCATGTCGCACTGTCTCGCGTTCAACTCCACATGCGTCGGAAGCTTGGCTTTGTTCATCTTCGACGTGATCGCCGCACAGATAACGGTCGGGCTGTGGCGGTTTCCGACGTCGTTCTGTATGATAAGGACCGGCCGGACGCCTCCCTGTTCGGAGCCGACCACCGGCCTCAGATCCGCATAATAGATGTCCCCGCGTCTGATAATCACATTCTCACTCTCCACGATCGTTTTCGGTTTTCCGATACCGATAGTATTGACACTCTATGATTACCTTATGCAGGGGACAGGAAAAACGCGTTAAAACCCTTCGTACCGGTTTTCAAAACAAGTCATCGTGCCCGCCGTGCGGCCGTCCTTCCGGTACACGCGCGGCACCCGTTTCGAGATCAGGCAGGGGATCTCGTAGTGGAATCCGCCGCAGAGTTTTGCAAGCTCCTCCATCGTGATCTCAAGGTCCCCGTCGCGGCCGAGGAACGTCGCGGTATCCCCCTCCCGCGCCTGCGGGATATCCGTCACATCGAGCATGAGCTGGTCCATGCAGACCCGGCCGAGAATGGGCGCGCGTTTTCCGCGGATGAGCGCGTATCCCTTTCCGGAAAGGTTCCTCGGATAGCCGTCCCCGTAGCCGATCCCCACGGTCGCCACCCGCGTCGGCCGTTCTGCCACGAACGTTCCGCCGTAGCTCACGGCGGTCCCCGGCGCGATCTCCTTGATATAGGTGACCGGCGCGCGCAGGGCCATCGCCGGTTTCAGCTTCACGGCCGCGCGATCGACCTCGTCCGACGGATACAGACCGTAGATCGAGATCCCGGCGCGGACCATATCCATATGTGCCTCCTGCATTTCGATGATCGCCGCGCTGTTTGAACAGTGGAGAAGCGGGATCCGCACCCCGGCCTCGCGGACCATCTCCGCGAATTCCCTAAACTTTGCAAGCTGCTCCGCCGCCGCAGTCTTATCGGTCTCGTCGGCGCGCGCGAAGTGGGTAAACATGCCCTCGATCTCAAGATTCGGCAGCTCCGATATCCGCTTTACCGTCTGCGCCGATCCCCGGTCCGCGAAAAGGCCGATGCGGCTCATCCCGGTATCGACCGCCACATGGACCCGCGCGGTCTTTCCGAGAGAGACCGCCATCCGCGAGATCTCCTGCGCGCTCGGATATTCGAATACGGTCATGCGGACGTCCGCCCCGATCAGCTCCCGCAGCCGGAATCCGCCCACGGGCCCGAGGATCAGGACCGGCTTTTCGACGCCGTGCGCCCGCAGTTCCTCCGCCTCCTCGGCGGACGCCACCGCGTACCCCCAGACGTACGGTTCGATGGTCTTTGCGACCGGCACCGCCCCGTGGCCGTAGCCGTCGGTCTTTACCGTTCCGATCATCTTCGTTCCCGGCGCGAGCGCCGCGCGCATGGCCTCCATGTTTTCCCTTATATTGTCAAGATCGATCTCCGCATATACTCTGTCAAACTGCATTCTGTCCCTCCACAGCCGTTTTTTCCGGGTACTTCCCGGCAAGCACCTCGCCGAGGCATTCCGCGATCTCTCCGGCGAGCACCGAATGCGTGCCCCGCCGCTTTGCCGCCAGTTCCCCGGCAAGCCCGTGGATATAGACGCCGAGCGACGCCGCCTCGCACTCTTCCATTCCGATCGCGATCAGCCCCGCGATCACGCCGGTCAGCACGTCGCCGGAACCGCCCTTCGCCATCGCCGCGGTCCCGCTCGGATTGATGAACGTCTTTCCGTCCTTGCGCGCCGTGACCGTCGCCGCGTCCTTTAACACACAGGTCAGTCCGTACTGCGCCGCGAACTCCTCCGCCGTCCCCAACGGATCGCTTCGGATCTCGTCCACCGTCCTGCCGCAAAGGCGCGACATCTCCGCAAGATGCGGCGTGAGGATAATGTTTTCGGTAAAATATCCCTTCAGATACGGCCATTTCGCCGCAAGATTGATCGCGTCCGCGTCCATGACGATCGGCACATAGGCGTCCGCCAGGATCGTCTCCGTCATCGTCCGCGCATATTCCTCCGTGCCGATCCCGGGTCCGAGCACGATCACATCCGCCCATTCCGCCTGGCCGCGCAGATAATCCGCGAACCGCTCCGGCTCCTCCGCGGCCCGTCTGCTGTCATACGCGGCAAGGATCGCCTCCGGAAGCAGCTCCTGGATCGCGGCGCGGTTTTCCATCGGCGTCATGACCTTCACCAGCCCGGCGCCGCAGCGGTAGGCCGCCAGCGCCGAAAGATAAGCGGCCCCGGCCATGTTTTCGGAGCCTGCCGCGATCAGCACCCTGCCCCAGGTCCCTTTATGCGAATACGGCCGCCTGTGCGGGATGCGCAGGCAGTCGGACGGTTCGTACGAAAAGACGCGGTACGCTCCGGCTCCCTCCGGTCCCGGCGCGAAGCCGATGTCCGCCACGACCAGCCTTCCGCAGGCGGCGCGTCCCGGATAAAGCGCCTGTCCGAGTTTCTGTCTTCCGAACGTCACGGTCACATCGGCCGTCACCGCGCAGCCAAGGATCTGCCCGGTATCGGAGGAAACGCCGGACGGGATATCGCCCGCCGCCACGGCCGCTCCCTTGTCTTTCCGCAGGCCGCCGATAAACGCGATCAGGTCCGCGTACGCTCCCTCGACCGGCCGCGACAGGCCGATCCCGAACACCGCGTCGATCACAAGGTCGCAGTCGCCGGGTATGAAATCCCCCGCCGTACAGACCGGGATCCCCAGACGGCGCGCGATCGCGAGCTGTTCCGTAAATTCGCCGCTCTGCCGTCCCTGCGCGTCCGCCAGAAGGATCGTAACGCTCATCCCCTTAAGGTGCAGCATACGGGCGGCCGCGATCCCGTCCGCCCCGTTGTTTCCGAATCCGCACACGGCGATGACCGCGTTTCCGCCCCGTTTCGCGAGCACTTTCTCCGCCTCGCAGGCGACCGCGTACGCCGCCCGCTCCATCAAGACCATCGACGGGATCCCGATGTCCTCGATCGTGTGCCGGTCGATCTCCTTCATTTCCGCTCCGCTCACCAGGTACTTCATGGCTGACCTCCAGTCCCGACGGCAAACGCCATCGCGTATTCCTTCGTATCGGAGATGGACACCTCGATCCTCGTGATCCCCCGCTCCCTCGCGGCTTTTTCGGCCGGTCCGATAAGATTTACATAAGGTCTCCCCATCCCGTCGCGTAAGACTTCGATCTCCCGCGGCGTGAATCCGCGGAATCCGGTCCCGATCGCCTTGGCGACCGCCTCCTTGACCGCAAAATCGCCGGCCAGGACGGAGACTTTCCCCTCCGCCTGCCGGCGCTCTTCTTCCGTATAGACACGCGATAAGAAAGCCTCCTTTTCACAGGCCTTCTTTACACGCATGATCTCGATCAAATCGCAGCCCACTCCTGTAAGCATATCAGCTCCGCTTCCCGTTCCGGCCGTCTTCGGTCTTATGGGCCCTCTCGGCCTTCTTCCGCTCCTTCTGTTCGCGCTCGTCCTGGAGACGGCAGACGCGATAGGAAAGACGCATCAGATTTTCTGAAAGGTGGACGTTCTCAACGACCACGTCGTCCGGTACGTTGAGATCCGTATGCGCAAAGTTCCAGATCGCCTTGATGCCCGCTTTCACGAGACGGTCGGCGACCGCCGGGGCTTCCGTCTTGGGGATCGTGAGCGTCGCGATCTGCACCTCGTTCTCCGCCAGGAACGACTCGAGTTCATCCAGGCTGCGCACCCGGATCCCGCGGATCTCCCTGCCGATCACCTCCGGCCGGATGTCGAACATGCCCTTGATCAGGAATCCGCGTTTCTGAAAGTTTGTATAGTTTGCGATCGCCTGTCCGAGGTTGCCCGACCCGATGATGATCAGGTTGTGCTGCCGGTCGATCCCCAGGATCTTCGCGATCTCGTCATACAGGTATCTTACGTTATAACCGTATCCCTGCTGCCCGAAGCCGCCGAAATTGTTGAGATCCTGACGGATCTGGGAGGCCGTGACCTTCATTCGTACGCTGAGCTCGTTCGAGGAGATCCGTTCGATCCCTTCCTCCATGAGCTCGCCCAGATATCTGTAGTAACGAGGCAGTCTCGAAATAACGGCTTTTGAAATCTGTCTTCCCTCTGTCATTCTCCATCTATCCTTTTCCTGTAATGTCGGTATAGCCTTCATGTGAATTATATATCAGGCACACCCGGTTGTCAAATCCTTGTCAAAGATTTCATGCGAATTTTCGTGCAATTTTTCCGGTGTTATGCTATACTGATACCGTCATCTTATACTTTTACAGAGGTGGACCCCATGTTTGGGCTTGGAACGATACTCAATGTCTCCGGCGTCCTCGCGGGAGGGCTGATCGGCCTGTGTTTCGGAAACCGCATAAGCAGCCGCTATCAGGACACTTTGATGACCGCCGTCGGGATCTGCGTGATGTTTCTCGGCATCGGCGGCTGTATGGAGGAAATGCTCTCCGTCTCCGGCGGAAAGCTCGCAAGCGGCGGCAGCATGATGATGATCGGGAGCTTCGCGATCGGCGCTCTGATCGGCGAGTTCCTGGACATCGACGCCCATATGGAACAGTTCGGCGAATGGCTGAAGAAAAAGACCAAAAGCGACGGCGATACGGCTTTCGTCGACGCTTTCGTCACCGCTTCCCTGACGATCTGCATCGGCGCAATGGCCGTGGTCGGTTCGATCCAGGACGGGATCTACGGCGACTATTCGACGCTGGCCGCAAAAGCCGTCCTTGATTTTCTGATCATTATGATCATGACCGCCTCGATGGGAAAGGGCTGTATCTTTTCGGCTATCCCCGTCGGCCTTTTTCAGGGCGGCGTCACGCTGCTCGCGCGGCTGATCGAGCCCCTGATGACGGAACAGGCGCTCTCCAATATGTCGTTCACCGGCTCTATCCTTATTTTCTGCGTAGGTCTGAACCTGATCCGGGACAAAAAGATCAGGGTCGCGAACCTGCTGCCCACGATCTTCATCGCGGTCGCATGGGCCTTCCTGCCGCAGTTCTGAACCGGTCTTTACGGCGCGCGGGATCCGCAAAGCATGATCGAGGAGACAAAACATGATACTTTCCTGCAGCAATATCTGCAAATCCTTCGGAAGCGACGATATCCTGAAAAACGTTTCCTTCCACATAGAAGAACATGAAAAGGCCGCCGTCGTCGGGATCAACGGGGCCGGAAAATCGACCCTGTTAAAGATCATTGCCGGCGAACTTGCGGCCGATGAAGGCGAAGTCACGGTCGCCCGCGGGAAGACGCTCGGCTATCTGGCGCAGGACCAGGACTTAAAGAGCCACCGCACGATCTACGACGAGTTTCTTGAGGTCAAGCGGCCCGTGATCGAGATGGAGGAACGCCTGCGCGAGCTCGAACGCTCCATGAAGGGGTTCTCGGGCGAAGAGCTCGAGGAGCGGATGGCCGCGTACGCGAGCCTCAGCCATCAGTTCGAGCTCATCAACGGCTACGCGTGGAAAAGCGAGATCACCGGCGTCCTAAAGGGCCTTGGCTTTACCGAGGAGGAGTTCTCAAAGCAGATCTCCACGCTCTCGGGCGGGCAGAAAACTCGGGTCTCGCTCGGCAAGCTCCTGCTTGAAAGTCCCGATATCATCCTTTTGGACGAGCCGACCAACCACCTCGATATGTCCTCGATCGCGTGGCTGGAGACGTACCTTCTGAATTACCGGGGCAGCGTGATCATCGTGGCGCACGACCGCTATTTCCTGGACCGGATCGTCACCCGCATCGTGGAGCTTGACGGCGGGAAAGCGACGGTCTATAACGGCAACTACTCCGCCTACCGCGAAAAGCGCGCGGCGATCCGCGCGGTGCAGATGAAGGCGTATCTGAACCAACAGCAGGAGATCCGCCACCAGGAAGCCGTGATCGAAAGGCTGCGCTCGTTCAACCGCGAGAAATCCATCAAACGGGCCGAGAGCCGGGAAAAGATGTTGAGCAGGATCGAGACGGTGGAAAAACCCACCGAGCTCAACGACGCCATGGATTTTTCCCTCGAGCCGAACGTCCTCAGCGGGAACGACGTGCTCACGGTCCGCGGTCTCTCCAAATCGTTCGGTCCCAACCGCCTGTTCTCGGACGTTGATTTCGACATCAAGCGCGGGGAGCGGGTTGCGCTCATCGGCGACAACGGGACCGGAAAAACGACCATATTGAAGATCATCAACGGCCTCGTCGAGCCGGATGAGGGGGAACTGGTCCTCGGCTCGAAGGTCCATATCGGCTACTACGACCAGGACCATCAGATCCTCCATGCGGAAAAGACCCTGTTCGAGGAGCTGTCCGACGCCTTTCCTGGCATGAACAACACCAGGATCCGCAGCACGCTTGCCGCGTTCCTCTTTACCGGGGACGACGTGTTCAAGCGGATCGGCGATCTGAGCGGAGGCGAGCGCGGACGCGTGTCCCTCGCAAAGCTCATGCTCTCGGAGGCCAATTTCCTGATCCTCGACGAGCCGACCAACCATCTCGACATCACCTCGAAGGAGATCCTCGAGAACGCCGTCGCCCATTACGGCGGCACGGTCCTCTGCGTCTCGCACGACCGCTATTTTATCAACGAGACTGCGACCCGCATCCTTGACCTGACGGGCGGGAAGCTGGTAAACTATATAGGGAATTACGATTACTACCTTGAAAAGCGGGATGACGTGATGGCGGCCGCATTCGGACCGGCGGAAAACAGGCAGCCCCGGCGGACGGAGGAGGCGGACTCCTCTTCTTCCTCCAGGCTCGACTGGAAGGCGCAGAAGGAGGAGCAGGCCCGGATCCGCAAGCAGCAGAACGATCTCAAAAAAGTCGAGGACGAGATCCACCGTCTGGAGACCCGAAACGCCGATATCGACGGTCTTCTGTGCGAGGAGGCGGTCTTTACCGACGTGCCCCGGCTTCTCGAACTGAATTCGGAAAAGGAAGCGATCGAAAAATCGCTGGAAGAACTCTACGAAAGATGGGAATCTCTCGCAGAATGAACCGGCGTGAATAAATCAGATGTGAGGTGCCCCATGAAGATTTCAAAACAACAGCCCGGCGAAAACGCAAGAATGTATGCCTATCGCGTGATCCTTGACAACATTCTTCACCTTGAGCTGCAGCCCGGAAGCGCGGTCAGCGAGAACGAACTGTCTCAGATCCTCAACGTGTCGCGTACCCCCGTGCGCGAGGCGCTGATCGAGATGAACCGTCTCGGGCTGGTCGAGATCCTTCCCCAGCGCGGGAGTTTTGTGACGAAGATCGATTACGACCTGATCGAGGAGTCAAAGTTCCTGCGGCTGTCTCTGGAAAATTCCGTGGTACGCCTGATCTGCAGCGAAGGGCTGTCCCCCCATTACCTGCACCTTCTTAAGGAAAACATGCGGCTGCAGAAGCAGTACGAGCAGAGCGACGACAGCGACAACAGTCTGATGGAACTGGACAACGACTTTCACCGACTCCTGTTCGAGTCGATCGGAAAGCTGCGCACCTACCACGTCGTGAGCGCCCAGATGGTCCACTTCGACCGTCTGCGCAATCTGGCCTTCCAGACCCTAAAGGATCAAAAGAAGCTCCAGACCATCAACGATCACGAAAACATCCTCTACGCGCTGGAAAAACGCGACGCGGAGCTGGCCGAGATGGTGATGACCCGCCATCTGACCCGCCATCAGTTCGAGCGCGAGGAGCTCTACGATTATCACCCGGACTATTTTGTATAAGCCGATATTTACCTGACGTTTTCTGACCGCAGACCGGCCGGCGCTTACCGGCCGTTTTCTGTTCGCGGGCCGACCGGTGTTTAACGGCCGTTTTCCCGCCGCAGGTTCTTTCCGTATTCCGCGGCTTTTTTCACGAACCGCTCCGCGAAAGCCGGATTCGACGGGTAATAGAGGTGCGGAAATCCCAACCACCGGTTTTTACCGGCGATCGCGCAGGGATACCGCTTCCCCGTGACCGGTTTGACCGCGATGCAGCCGTCTCCGTTCATCTCACTGTCATAATAGTGGAATTCATGTCCCTTGATCCGTTCGCCTTCCGGAAGGAAGGCGCTTTGTTTTTCTTCCAGCTCGATATAACCGAAACGGACCGTTTTCCCGGTATCGCGGCACACGGCCGGGAGCGCTCCCGCCATGGCGTACCGGTTTCCGTCCCGGTCCTCGATAAACGCGTGCAGATACATGAATCCGCCGCATTCCGCCACCGTGGGCATACCGCTTTCCAGAGCGTTTCTTATCTCCGCCCGCATCTTTATATTTTCTTCGAGCTCTTTTGCGTGCAGTTCCGGGTATCCGCCGCCGATCAGGAGCCCGCAGCATCCGTCCGGCAGTTTCTTGTCGCAAATCGGAGAAAAGTACCGGATCCGCGCCCCGTATCTCCTTAACAGATCCAGGTTTTCCTCATAGTAAAAGCAGAACGCCTCATCCCTCGCTACCGCTATCAGAGGGTGACTCTCCCCGCCGCATACGGGATGCGTCTCCCGTGCGGCCCGCACGGGCACTCCGGCGCGTATTAGGCCGCCCGTATGCGTCAACGTGCTCCGCGGCGCTTCCGCCGTCCCGCTCTCCCCGACGCATATCGGATCCGCCTCCTGCGCGATCCGCACGATCTCATCGACGGAAACGGTCTTTTTGAATTCGCAGGCCGCCGCCCGCAGCCGCTCTCGGATATCCGCGACCTCGCCGGGCAGCGTAAGGCCCAGACGCCTGCTCTCTATGCAGAACCGCCCGTCATCCGGAAGGTATCCCAGCGCGCGGATCCCAAGTTCCGACTCGATAAACGGCTTCACCGTTTCGTAGAGGGATCCCGACACCCGGTTTAAAATCACGCCCCGGATCAGGCTCTCGCGGTCATACCTCAAAAAACCCGCGATCATCGGGACCACGGACCGTCCCGCTCCCTTCGCGTCCACGACCAGAACGACCGGCGTCCCTGTGATACGGGCCAGATCGTAGGACGATCCCTCATCCCGGATCCCGCCCAGGCCGTCGTACAGCCCCATCACGCCCTCCATGACGGCGAACTCTCCCTCCGTCCTGCCTTTCAGGAAAAGCGTTTTTGTCATGTCCTCGCCAGTAAAGAAGGTGTCAAGATTTCCGGAGGGCACGCCGATCACCTGCCGGTGGAACATCGGATCGATGTAGTCCGGGCCGCATTTGTACGCCGCGACCTTCACTCCCCTGTCCTTGAGCGCCTGCATCAGCGCGCAGGAGACCGTCGTCTTTCCGCTCCCGCTCTTCGGCGCGGCGATCATCACCCGGTCAAGTCTCATCGCTGTCCGCCTTTCTGAAATCAAACGCGCAGATCCAGACCGGATTCTCCGCCCGCATCAGATGATGCGCGCCCGCCCGGACGGCCCTGCTCACCTGCATCTGTACCAGTTCCTCCCGCTCCACCGGACATCCGGACAGGATCTTTCTGATCTCGCAGACCGTCTCCAGGCTGACGGCGGTCATCACCACCCGCATACGCGGGTTCATCCGGTACAGCGCGGCCAGGATCTCTTCGAGTTTTCCGCCGCTGCCCCCGATAAAGGCGTGCGTGGGGACCGGCAGTCCCTCAAAGCATTCGGGCGCTTCTCCCGATACGATATCCAGATTCACAAGCCGGAATTTCTCCCTGTTGCGCCCGGTCAGCTCCGCGGCCTCCTTTCTATGGTCGATGGCAAACACGCGGATGCGTTCGGACAACCCCGCGATCTCGACCGCGACGGAACCGGTCCCGCTCCCGATGTCGTACACGACCGCGCCGTCGTGCAGGTGCAGCTTACAGATACCGGCCTCGCGCACCTCCTCCTTCGTCATCGGTATTTTTTCTCTCTCAAATTCCGCATCCGCCCTGCCGTGGGTCAGTCTGCGTCCCTCTGCGTGCGGATTCCGGACGAGACAGGTGTAAAGCCCCTCTTCCATTGCCCCGCAGCATTCCTCCGGCGTGAGCGTCATGATCCGCTGATCCGGGTAGGAGAGCCGGTATCCCGCGACCACCTCGCATCCGTCAAGTCCTGCGTCCAGAAGCACCCTTCCAAGCCTCTTAAGATCGCGCGCTCCGGAGGTCAGAAGAAACGTCTTTTCCGCTCTTTTGATCTTATCCGCCAGGTCCGGCGCCTCTTTCCCGTGCATGCTGTATACCGCGGCATCCTGATAACTCTCGCCGGTGCAGGCGGCGAGATACGCGACCGACGAGATCCCGGGCAGGATGCGCACGGAGGCGTTAAGACCGCCTTTCTTCGTTTCCTCAAGCAGGGCGCGGTACAGGTTCCGACAACCGCTGAAAAAGCCGCTGTCGCCCGAAAAAAGCACGACCGCCTTTCCTTCCCCGGACGGCAGATCATCCTTTAGGATCCGTTTCAGGCAGGGAATGACCTCCTCCGGCTTATAAAACGGCATTTTCCCGAGTCGGGGCCGGTATCCCGCGATCAGCCGCTCCGCACCGAACAGGAGGTCCGCGCTCTCCGCCGCCTCGCGCACCTCTTCCGTCATATTGTCCCGGCTGCCCATGCCTGCTCCGGCCAGTACGACCTCAAGACGGCTCTCCCACGCGAGGGTAAAACCGCACAGCTCTTCCAGTTTCCGGCATATCCCGCCGAACGAATATCCCGGATCCGGTTTCTCCCGCCCGACAACAAAGACCGGGATCCCGGCGTTCTCCGCGGCTTTCAGCTTTTCCGGGAAACCGCCCGCCGCGCCGCTCGCCTTTGTCACCAGGTACCGGATCCCGTACTGGCGGATCATTGCCTCGTTCATCCCGGCGCTAAAGGGTCCCTGCAGGGCGAGGATCCGTTTTCCGGCGATCCCCTGCTCCGCGCAGAGGGCAAGGCTCTCCGCCGACGGCAGCACACGCACATAAAGTCTCTCTTTCATCGCATCCGATCCGCAGTACGCGGCCAGTTCCTTGCTCCCCACCGTCAGGAGGATGTTCCCCTCCGTCCCTTCCAGCGCCTTCGCGCACGCCTCGTGGTTCTCAAAACGGACCGCCCGTTTATAGCCGTCCGGGACCGCGGTCTCCCGCTTTAAGCGCAGACAGGGGATCCCGCTGCCTTCCACCGCGGCCCGGATGTTCTCCGTGACGGCTTCCGCGTAAGGATGCGTGGCGTCCACGACCGCCGCATATTCTCCCGCGCCGATATACCGCTCGATCTCCTCCCGGTCCATCCTTCCGCTGTGCACTTTAACGAGCGGATGCGGCGTAAGGACGGTCTCGCCGTAGCCGGTCGCCACGCACAGCGTATTGGCTATCCCCGACGCCGCCAGGACTTCAGACAGCCTTCTGCCCTCCGTCGTTCCCGCAAATATCAGAATTTCCTTCAATTTGATAACCTCGTTTCGTAATCAGTCTGCCGTCGATGAATTCGGAGCCCGAGTTTCCCACAAAGACCGTGGTGAACATGTTCACCTGCGCATCTCTCAGTTCCCCCAGCGTGCAGAGCACGGCCTTTTCGCCTTCCCGTCCGATGTTCTCGACGTAGCCGCAGGGCCTCTCCCTCTCGATGAAGCGGAGCAGGATATCGCAGGCCATCCGCAGATGGCCGCTTCGCTTTCTGCTCGCGGGGTTGTAGATCGCGATGGCAAAATCCCCCGCCGCCGCCGCGATCAGCCGCTTCTCGATCGTTTCCCACGGCGTCAGAAGATCGCTTAAGCTGATCACGCAGAAATCGTGGTTCAGCGGCGCGCCCAGGACCGCCGCTCCGCTGTTTGCGGCCGTGATCCCGGGGATCACCGAGATCTCCGTCTGCGGATCGTCTCCGCCGATCTCGTACATCAGGGAGGCCAGGCCGTAGATCCCCGCGTCGCCGCTGCAGACGAGGGCGACCCGTTTCCCCTTTGCGGCCTCGGAAAAGCAGATGCGGCACCGCTCCTCCTCCCTGCGCATGGGTGTGGCGATCGTTTCCTTTTTTCGGAAGCGTTCGCTCAGTAGATTTATGTAAACCGTATAGCCGACGATCACATCCGCCTGCTCGAGCGCCCGCAAAGCCTGCGCGGTCATCATATCCTCGTTTCCCGGTCCCATCCCCACGATATCGATCCTGTTTTTCATCCGCTCCCCCTCCGCTCTTTGGGCCGCCGTTTGGTCCCTCATTGTTCCTTCGCCCGTCTGTATCCAGTGGAGAAATCAGGCGCGTACAGCCGCGATTTTTTGTAGTTTCGGTGCGCGACGGCGTCGCCGACCACGATCAGCGCCGTTTTCGTGATCCCGTGCGCCTTCGCCGTCTCCGCCAGACTTCCGACCGTGCACACATGGGTCTCTTCGTCCGGCCAGGTCGCCTTGTAAACGATGGCCGCCGGGGTATCCGCGGGATACCCGCCCGCGATCAGCCGCCTGCTCAGCTCCTCCGTCATCCCGGCGCTCAGATAGACGGCCATGGACGCCCGGTGGGACGCGAAGCTCTCGATGCTCTCCCGCGGCGGCACCGCGGTCCTTCCTTCCATTCGGGTGATGATCAGGGATTGGGACACATCCGGCAGGGTATATTCCATGTTTAAGACGGCCGCCGCGCCGAAGCACGCGCTCACGCCCGGGCAGCTCTCATAGGCGATCCCCAGTTCGTCCAGGCCGTCCATCTGTTCCCTGACCGCCCCGTAGACGCTGGGATCCCCCGTATGGAGCCTGACCGTCGTTTTGCCCCGCGCTTCCGCCTCCCGCATGATCGTTAGCACCTCATCAAGCGTCAGTTTCGAGCTGTCGTGGATCTCGCAGCCGCTCTCCGCGTAATTTAAAAGTTCCGGGTTCACCAGTGAACCCGCGTATATGATCACGTCCGCCCGCTCAAGCAGGCGCATCCCCCTGACGGTGATCAGATCCGCCGCTCCCGTTCCCGCTCCGACAAAGTAAACCATTCCGACGCCTCCCCGCTTTTTGCCAGCTCTCCGAATTCGTTGGCGTACATGATGCAGTCGATCTGCATCTTTCCCCCGGCGCGCCTGTTCAGATAAAAACAGATGCGTTCCATGGCGCGGTCCATGACCTCTTGGCACTTTCCGGTCTTTTTCAGGATTCGGACCGCTTCTTCGGTCGTCGCGCAGTCCAGGATCTTTCGCGCGCATCCGGCGTCCGCCCCGGCTCTGATCGCGAAGGCGGCCAGCAGCTCCATCCGGCAGTCGCCCTCCGCGGAGTGGGTGTTCATGATGCCGCCCGCGACCTTTATCAGTTTCCCGATGTGCCCGGTGAGCAGCATCCTTTTGAATCCGGCCTCCGCCGCCATGTCCACGGTGTCCCCGATAAAGTTCCCGCATTTGATGCTCCGGTCCAGATCGTACCCGTAGGCGCGCCGCATAAAGTCCAGGCCGTAATTGCCCGGCGCCGCCGCCACAAAATCAAAGCCCAGGACCCTTCTCTGGTTCAGTTCCACCCGGATCGTATCCAGAACGGCCCGGCTGCTCATGGGCTCGACGATCCCGCTGGTCCCCAGGATGGAAATCCCCCCGACGATCCCGAGCCTCGGGTTCATCGTGCGCTCCGCCAGACGCGCGCCCTCCGGCACCGAGATCTCGACCGACAGTCCGCCGTTCCAGTCCGCAAACCGGCACACCTGCAGGACCTCGTTTTCGATCATCTGCCGGGGAACGCGGTTGATCGCGGCGCTGCCAACCGGCTGGTCCAGTCCGGGCTTCGTGACCCGTCCCACGCCCGCGCCGCCGTCGATGCGGATCACGGGGCCTTCCCGCCTGCATCCGCCGGCCGCCGCGCATGTTTCGCCGCACGGGGGATCCGGGCCGTATGCGACCTTTGCGCAGATCAGCGCGCCCGTGGTGACGTCGGGATCGTCTCCCCCGTCCTTTTCCACCGCGCAGCTTACCTCCGTCTCCCCGCGGGCGATGTTTAGGATCCGCGCCGTATAGGGGATGCCGCCGGGTGTTTCGATCGTGATCTCCGTCTTGAGCCTTCCCGTCAGAAGCATGTAGGCCGCGGCCTTGGCCGCCGCGGCGGCGCAGCTTCCCGTCGTAAATCCGTACCGCATCGTTACGCCTTTCCCGCTCCGTATATCAGCGCGTTGCAGATGGCCGCCGCCACGCTGCTGCCGCCTTTTCTCCCGCGGTTCACGATGTACGGCACATCCGTCTCCATGATCAGTTCCTTCGCCGCCTCCACGTTGACGAATCCCACCGGAACGCCGATGACAAACGCGGGCCGCCATGCGCTCTCCTGCATCATCTCATAAAGCCGGATCAGGGCGGTGGGCGCGTTCCCCACCGCGAAGACGGCCGGTTTTTCGAGCCGGGACGCCGTCTCCATACTCACGGCAGCGCGGGTCGTTCCCCGCTCCTTCGCCTCCCGGGCGACCGCGTCGTCCGCCATAAAGCAGCGGACTTCCCCTCCGAAAGCCGCCAGGGCCTTTTTATTGATCCCGGCGAGCGCCATGTTGGTGTCCGTCACGATGTCCGCCCCGTTTCGGATCAGGTCCCTCGCGATCCTAACCGCGTTTTCGGAGTAGCAGAGCGTCCGCGCGTAGTCGAAGTCCGCGCTGGCGTGGATCACCCGCTTCGTGACCGCTTCCTTGTCCCCAAAGATCACGATCCCCTGTTTCTCAAGTTCGCGGGATATGATCTCAAAACTCCTCTTTTCGATCTCTTCCGGCAGCAGCCGCTCGATCCTTTTCAATTCGATCTCCTCCGGTATTAGCCGCTCAATCCTTTTCAACGCACTCACCGATCGCTCTCAAAAGCATCTCATTGTCCTCTCTTTTCCTCACCGCGACCCGGTAATAACCTTTCCCGAGCCCCCTGATATCCGAGCAGTCCCGGATCAGGATCCCGCGTGCGAGCAATCCCTCATAAAGCGGCTTTTCGCTGTAAAACAGGATAAAATCCGCCTCTCCGGGAAAGACGAAAAATCCGGCGCGCTCCAGGTGTTCCGCCAGGAACCGGCGTTCCTTTTTTACATAGACGACGGTCTTTTCAACAAACGCGGACTGGCCCGCGCAGGCGATCCCCGCCCGCTGCGCGAAGACGGACACGTTCCACTCCGGAAGCTGTCCTTCGATCCGCGCAAGCAGAGAGCGGTCGCCGCATACCAGATACCCGAGCCGCACGCCGGGGATCGAAAAGATCTTGGTGTACGAGCGGATCAGGATCAGGTTGTCAAACCGCGCCGTCTCCGGCAGCATCGAAAAACCGTCCCCGCAAAAGTCGATGAAAGATTCGTCCAGTATCACAAAGATCCCGTTTTTCCTGCAGAGTTCGAGAAACGTTTTCAGCGTTTCTCTCCCCGCCAGCGCTCCGGAGGGGTTTACAGGATTGGCTAGAAACAGAAGATCCGTGTCCTTTGTGAGCGCTTCCGCCAGCCTTTCATCCGGAAGGAAGCCCGTCCGGGCGTCCGTCGGACAGTAGAACACCGTCCCTTCCAGCGCGTTTGCCGCATGTTCATAGCCGTAAAACGACGGCACCGGGATCACCGTTCTCTTCGGCCCGATCGCCCGCGCGGCCGCCATCAGAAGCTCCGACGAGCCGTTTCCGAACAGCAGACTGTTCTCCGGGACGCCCAGCGCGCCGCCGGCCGCCCGTTTCAGCTCTTCCGCCCGGATATCAGGATATTCGCCGCACCGCCCAAGCGCATCCGCGAGCGCCCTTTTTACGGCGTCCGGGATCCCGAGCGGATTTACATTGACGGAAAAATCGATCTTCACACGGTTCCTGTAAATGTCTCCTCCGTGCATCGCAGCCATCCGCCGCTCACTTCCCTTCAAAGATCAGAGCCGCTGCCGCCATCAGGGCCAGGCACAGGATCTCGCCGAGCCAGGCGGTCCGGTACATCAGCCGGTTCGCGCGCCGGATGTCCTCGCACGCGACGGGCCGCAGCGCGTCTCCGATATACGGCTTTTTCACGATTTTTCCGAAATAGCTCGCGTCCCCGGCCAGCCGGATCCCCAGGGCACCCGCGCACACGGCTTCCGTCTGCGCCGAATTGGGACTCGCGTGTTTTCGCCTGTCACGCAGATATATGCGGTAAGCGCGCCTTCCGTCAAGATCCTTTCCGGCCGAAAAGGACGCCGCGATCATAAGGATCGCGCTGATCCTGGCGGGCAGGAAATTTACGGCGTCGTCGAGCTTCGCGGCCGCTCTTCCGAAATAGAGGTACCGGTCGTTCTTATAGCCCACCATGGAATCCATGGTGTTGACCGCCTTGTACAGGAATCCGGCCACTGGACCGCCGAGCGCGGCGTACAGCATGGGCGCGATCACTCCGTCCGAGGTGTTTTCCGCCACCGTCTCGACCGCCGCCTTTATCACGCCCTCCTCATCCAGGGTCCCGGTATCCCTGCCTACGATCATGGACACGGCCTTTCTCGCGGCGTTAAGATCGCCCTCCCGCAGACACCGGTACACCTTCATGCTCTCGTCTTTCAGGTCTTTCGCCGCCAGGATCTGCCAGGTCATGACCGTCTCCGCAAGCACCCCGAAAACGGGGCCCAGCATATAGGCCCCCGCCGTGACCGCCGCCGCGGGTACGGCCGCAGCCGCAAGCACCGTGACGACCAACAGGATCCCTCTTCTTGATTCATCCGCCGGGGTCCGAAAAACCGTTTCCCCAAAAAGCCGCCTTTCCGCCGCCGCGATGATATTCCCGATCATGCGGACCGGGTGCGGGATCCCCCGCGGGTCCCCCGCCAGAAGATCCAGAAGAAAGCCCAGGAAAAAAGCAGTCATATGGTACTTCATGTTCCCGTTTCCTTTCGGAGCGGCCGGATGTCGCTGATTTTCGGATCGCCGCAGGGATCTTTCAGAACGCAGGCGTATCCCTCACCGTTGGCGGCCTGATAGTCGAAATAGTCTCCGCCGCCGTACTCGCTGAGAAGAGCCATGATCGTGCCCCCGTGCACGATCAGACCCGCGGTCACGGGGCGCGTCCGGTCCCGCAGGACCGTTTTTAAGAGGCAGCCTGTCATTCGGCGCAGACCCCTTTTGCACCGGGCCGCAAATTCCTCTCTCCCCTCCCCGTCCGGAAAGGGAAGGCAGCCGCCGCTCTCGATCCACGCCAGATACCGCGCATCGTCCTTCAGCTCCGCGTAGTTCTTTCCCTCGAAAGCGCCGAAATCCGTCTCCGTCCACTCGGGTATCACGATCGCTTTTCGGTCCGGGCAGAGGATCTCTGCGGTCTGTATACAGCGCTTCATGGGACCGGAGAACAGGCAGTCGAAGACCGGATACACGCCCGCGTCCCGCATTTTCAGGAGCGCGTCTGCCCCTTCCCCGCTCAATGGCTCATCCGTCCTGCCCAGATACCGTTTTTCTTTGTTGGATGCCGTCGCGCCGTGGCGGATCAGCACCAGTCTTATTTGATCTTCTGACCGATCCCGCATATCACACGCACCACTCCGCCGGCTTTTTGCGCCAGATCCACCAGTATTCTCCCCGTCCGCTCCCGGTACTCCCTCTCGAACCGGTCCGCGGGCACGATCCCGTTTCCGATCTCGTCGCAGATGACGACGGCGTCCGGAACGTCCTCCAAAAAAGTCCGCAGCTCCTCCTCCGGATCTCCCCCGGCCAAGAGCCGGTCCCGGATCCAGACGTTCAGGCGGTCGATCACGATCACCCGGCCCTTTAAAGCGGCCTCATCGAGCCGCTCCCGGTCCGGAAGCGCGCCTTCCGTCACCGCGCACCGGTCCGCCCCGTACTTTCGGAGCGCAAAATCAAGTTTTCCCTGAAAACATCCGCCGATTATCAGTTCCATCCCCGCATTCCCCTATCCAAGAATACCGACCGCGGCCGCAGCCGCGGCCATGCCGCACTCGCAGACGAGCACGAACCATCCGGCCGTATCGCCCGTGATCCCGCCGAGTTCCCTCATGCACCTGCTGCCGCAGTATGCAAAGGCGCACAGAGCGGCGGCTATGACGGCCAGCCCCGCGCGCGGGGACAGCCACAGCATAGATCCCGCGCACAGCGCGCCCTGCAGGATAAGAAGCCCTCTCACCGTGTTTTTCTGCGCCCTGTCCGCAAAGAACCGCAGAAGTCCGTCCTCCTTCGCGGGCGGAAGCGAGACCGCGCCGATGCCGCTCAGGCACCGCGAGAGCACGAAACCGGCGCATACGGTGCCGAGCAGTTTCGGATCCCTGATCTCGGAGAAAGCGCCCAGAAAAATCAGCCCGCAGACCGCAAACATGATCACGGAGCAGGCGCCGATATGGGGATCCTTAAGGATCTCCAGCTTCTCCTTTCCCGGCCGGAACGAGCAGAACGCATCCGACGTATCCATAAATCCGTCCGCGTGGATGCCTCCCGTAATTAAAAGAGGTATCGCCGCGCAGCCCGCCGCACGGCACAGATCTCCGATCCCGAACCGCATACAGACCGCGCCCCACAGATACACGAAAGCTCCGATCACGGCGCCCACCCAGGGGAAAAAGCAGAGGGCGAGTTTCATGTCTTCGTCCCGCCACTCGGTCTGCGGCACCGGGATCCGGGAATACATCGAAAAAGCGATCAGAAAAGCCCTAACGGTCCGCATCGCGCTTCCTCCCCTTTATCACGGCCGGGATCCCCGCCGTCACCTCGATGACCTCGTCGGCCATGGCCGCCAGCCTCCGGTTGATATCGCCCATGGCTTTCATGTACGCCTCGGTCGCCGCGCCGTAACGGTTCCCGTCCTCAAAGACGTTGTTGGTGACGATCACCGTGTTGCCGAAATCCCTGCACAGCCGTCCAATCCCCCACACGATGCGGTCCGCCGTCCGTCCGGCCGGTTCGGGCTTTTCTCCCGAAAACATCTCGTTGGCTGTCAGGTTGGATATGCATTCAAGTAAAGCTGTCTTTTCATTTTTCGCAAACCGCTCCGTCTTTTCGGCCGCCTTTTCGACCGAGACCGGCTGCTCCACGGTAATGAATCCCTTTCCGCTCCTCGCTTTTCGGTGCCGGGCGATCTTATCGAGCGATTCCCGGTCCCCGGCCCGCATGGTCGCGATGTAGTATCTTTTTCCGCCGCCGGACCGCGAGACGGCGTACTCCTCCGCGTAATCGGACTTTCCGCTGCCGCTTCCCCCTATGATCAGTGTCACCATTTCTCTCAAAACCTCTTGTACCGCTCCGTCCGGATATCCGAAAACGTCGTCCCGCCGTGATAGACGCGAAGGACCAGATCCAACAGGGAGAACATCATGACCGCTCCCGTCCCCTCGCCGAGGGCCATGTCCCCGTCGATCACGGGATCCAGCCCCAGCTCCTTTCGGATCATTTCGGCCGCCGGTTCCCTGCCCCTGTGGGATGGGATCAGGCAGTCTGCGGTCCCGGGGACCAGACGTTCCGCCACGAGCGCAGCCGCCATGCTGATCGCCCCGTCCAGCACGACGGGCATCCGGCAGGAAGCGCCGCCGATGCAGACGCCCGCAAGACCCGCGATGTCCAGTCCGCCCACCGTCCGCAGGACCGTCAGGGCATCCGCGCGATATAAATCGTACCGTTTTAGCGCTTCCGCGATCACCTGCCGCTTGCGCGCCATCCCGGCATCGCTCAGCCCGGCTCCCCGGCCCGTGACGGCGTTCGCGCCGCATCCAAGGAGCGCAGCCGCGACCGCGCTGCTCGTCGTCGTGTTCCCGATCCCCATCTCGCCGGTCGCGAGGATCGAATAACCGGCCTCTCTGCAGGAATATGCCATGTCGACGCCCGCCGCGATCGCGCGGACCGCCTCGCGCTCCGTCATGGCCGGTCCCTTCAGGAAATTTCCGGTCCCGCGTCTGATCTTTCGGTCCAGCACGCCGTCTATGGGGCCTTTTCTGTTGATCCCGATGTCCACCGGGATAACGTCGGTCCCGTTGGCCGCTGCCATCCGGGCCACCGGCGACGTTCCCTTCGCCATCGATCCCGCGACCGCGGCCGTGACCTCCTGTCCCGTCTGGCTGACTCCTTCCTCCACGACGCCGTTGTCGGCGCACATGACGACGACCGCCCTGCGGGAAATGTCGATCCGGTCGCTCGCGGTGACCGCGCCGATCCGCGCGGTAAGCGTCTCGAATTTCCCCAGCCCGCCGATCGGCTTGGCGATCGCATCCCAGTTTTCCAATACCCGCTTTTCCGTTTCCGGGTCGGGAGGACAGGCGGTCAGCCGCTCCAGCTCCCTGCGCGAATAGCTATTCCAGACGGGCTTCTCGAAGCATTCCATAGACGGCCTCCATATCCAGGCACGCCCGCAGCGTGTCCGCCAGTTTATCGTACTGTGTCTCTTTCCATGTCCGGTGATCCGCCGGTCCGCCGTCCTGCAGCCGGATCCCCTTTTTCTCCGCCAGGGCCCGCACGATCGCATCCGCCATGCCGCCCTGATCGAACAGACCGTGGACGTAGGTGCCGTACACGTTCTTTCGCGGACCGGAAACGACCATCGCTCCCTGCGGCATATCCGTTCCCTCCGCGGGTACCGTTCTTCCCATGTGGATCTCATATCCCTCAAAGCCGCATCCCGAGATCGCGCCAAGGATACCGTCCACGCCACCCAGGACCCCTTCCGTCCGGCGTCGCGTTTTCTCCCTCTCCAGCACCGTGACGACCGGCAGAAGCTCCATCCCGCGGACGCTCCCGCCTTCCTCCACGCCGTCCGGATCCGAGACCGAATTCCCCAGGATCTGGTAACCCCCGCAGATCCCGAATACGGGGACGTCTCCTGCCAGCCTTTTTACGGCCGCCTCGAGACCGTTTCCGCGCATCCATTTCAGATCGCCCATGGTGTTCTTGCTGCCCGGAAGGAAGATCAGATCCGGGCGGCCGAGCTCCGCCGCCGAGGTCACATAGCGCACCGTAACGTCCGGGATCCGCTCGAAGACATTGAAGTCCGTGAAGTTGGAGATCATGGGGTAACGGATCACCGCGATGTCGATCCGTCCGGGCGGCCTTTTTTCAAACCGTTCCGTGAGGCTGTCCTCGTCATCCAAGTCAAGTTCCATATATGGTATTATTCCTATTACAGGAACTCCTCCTCTTTTTTCCAGCATTTCCGTGCCCGGATCCAGGATGGACCGGTCTCCCCGGAACTTGTTGACGATCAGTCCCTTCACCCGCCTGCGCTCGCTGTCCGTAAGCAGCATCAGGGTCCCGAGAAGCTGGGCGAACACGCCGCCCCGGTCGATATCCCCGGCCAGGATGACGGGCGCGTCCACCATCCCGGCCATGCCCATATTGACGATGTCGTTCTGTTTCAGGTTGATCTCCGCCGGACTCCCCGCGCCCTCTATCACGATGATGTCCGCATACCGCTCCAGCTTTCGGAAAGCCCTTTTGATGTCCGGAATCAGCTTCGTCTTATAGTCGAAGTATTCCCGCGCGCCCATGTTGCCCAGGACCTCCCCGTTCACGATGACCTGGGAGCCGGTATGGCTGACCGGCTTTAGCAGAATGGGGTTCATACAGACCATCGGTTCCGTTTTGGCCGCCTCCGCCTGCATGACCTGCGCCCTCCCCATTTCGAGCCCTTCCGCGGTGACGTAGGAGTTCAGCGCCATATTCTGCGATTTAAAGGGAGCCACGCGGTAGCCGTCCTGTCTGAATATCCTGCACAGTCCGGCCGTCAGAAGACTTTTTCCGACGCCGGACATGGTTCCCTGCACCATGATAACTTTCGCCATGATCCGAGTTTTTACCGCCTTTCCCCGTATTCGCCGCCCCGTCCGATCACTGCCTCATGTTGCGGGACCGGAACCGGATACCCGCATCTCGATCTCCTTCCCGCTCCGTCTCGCATAGTCGAGCAGCTCCCGGTTCGCCTGCTCAAACGTGCCGAATGTCTCCCTGCAGCATATGATCCTGCCGCACCGATCCACCAGCTTTTTCGCCTCCTCGCACAGTCCGGCCGGGACCGGCTCGAAGGCCCTCGCCTCCACGACCTTTGCCGCCAGCGCCTTCGCCGACGGGTAATCGAGATCGTTCCGGTAAAGGATACCGGCCGCAAAGGGCATCCCCTGCCGCTGCAGCATACGGTATACGGCTCTCCCGCAGCCCCCGCCGGCTATGACGAAGACCGCGGGCTCCCCACGCGCGGCCGGAAGCTCCGTGTTCCCGTTCGCCTCGTCGAAACTGCCCGCCGTGACGGAGAACAGCCCGGAGAGATACCCCGGCGCAAAGATCTCCTCCGGCGTGCCGAACCGCTCCGCATACCTGCCGCGAAGACAAAGGATCCTGTCGGAGATCCTCGCCGCAAGATCCAGCTCGTGGAGCGACATGACGACGGTGAGTTTCTTTTTCCTGCACATCTCCTGTAAGAGCGAGAGAAATTCCAGCTTGTACCTGATATCGAGATACGAGGTGGGCTCGTCCAGGATGACGATCTCCGGCTCCTGGCAGATCGCGCGGGCCAGCAAGACCCTCTGTCTCTGTCCGTCGCTGATGCGGGTAAAGTCCCGGTCCCGGATCATATCCACCTGCACCAGCTTCATCGCCTCTTCGACCGCCAGACGGTCCTTTTCGGTGAGAACGCCGAAACGGCCGGTGTACGGGTACCGTCCGGTCGCGACCACCTCCCCGCAGGACATCCGTTCCGCGCGGAGCCTCTCCGTCAGCACGATCGCCATCCGTTTCGGCAGCTCGTTCCTTGACATATCCGTAAGGCTCCTGCCGTCCAGGAACACGGTTCCGCCCAAGAGCGCCAGCTGTCCGGCGATGCTCTTTAAAACCGTCGACTTGCCCGCTCCGTTCGGACCGATCAGCGTCAGGATCTCCCCTTTTTTGAGGCCGATCTCAATATCTTCGATCAGCGGGGCTCCGTTATATCCCACCGTCAGCTTCTCCGTCCTGAAATAATACTCCGTCATGCCGCCTTCTCCTTATTCCGCCCGATCATGACCCACAGCACGACCGGCGCGCCGAATATCGCCGTGACCGTGCTGATGCCAAGCTCCTCCGGGGCAAACGCAGTCCTCGCGATCAGGTCGCAGAACAGGCAGAACACGCTGCCGCCCAGAAACGAGGCCGGTATCATGAGGATCGGCTCCGCGGTCCCCAAAAGCCGTTTCACCAGGTGCGGCACCGCCACGCCCACAAAGGAGAC
>CANQGL010000025.1 GCA_947623185.1 uncultured Lachnospiraceae bacterium | reverse complement strand
AAGCCGCCAGACGGCGCTGCATCCACTCCGGCGACGGCGCCAGTTTGATGTTCTTTACCATTCTCGCGCAGTAGCGCCTGCAGAGCTTCGTATCCTCGACCGATACTTTCAGGTAGTCGTTGATGTCCTCGCTGTTCCCGCTCGGTTTTACGACCGGCGGGACAAATTTCTTGTTGAAGGTGGCGGCCGCCTCGCGGGCGATGCCGATCACGCTGTAGCAGTCCACGCGGTTCGAGGTGATCTCATACTCGAAGACCGTATCGTGCATACCGAGCACGCCGACCGCGTCCGCGCCGACTTCGGTATCCTGCGGGAAAATATAAATGCCGTATTCCGGGGCGTCCGGATACATGTTGCGGTCGGAGCCCAGCTCCTCGATCGAGCACATCATGCCGTCCGACTCGACGCCGCGCAGCTTGCCCTTTTTGATCACGATGCCGTCCTCCGGCATCGGGCCGCCGTCATGTCCGCCCGCGACCTTACCGCCGTCCAGAACGACCGGGACCTTGTCGCCGACCTTCACGTTCGGCGCGCCGGTCACGATCTGGACCGTTTTGCTCCCGATATCGACCTGGCAGACGATCAGCTTGTCCGCGTCGGGATGCTTTTCGATGGAAAGGATCTGTCCGACGACGATCTTCTCCAGATTTTTGTCGAGGTTCGTGAATCCCTCGACCTTGGTCCCGGTCAGCGTCATCGCGTCGGTGTACTCCTGCGGCGTGACGTCAAGATCCGGAACGTATGCCTTTATCCATGATAATGCAGTATTCATAACTGAAATCTCCTAATAATTAATATAAATGCTCGGCTCTGCGCACACTCGGAACGCTTCGCGTTCCTCATTTGGGGCGCTCGCCCCATAAATCCGCCTTTCTTTGTTCCGTCTGCCGAGAACAAGTTCTCGCAGCCGTCTCTCAGAAAGCCGTATTTGCTCGGCTCTGCGGGTATCAAAACTGCTTAAGGAAACGGATATCGTTCTCATACAACAGCCGCATGTCGTCGATCTCGTATTTCAAGAGCGCGATGCGCTCCAGTCCGACGCCGAACGCGAACCCGGAATATTCCTCCGGATCGATGCCGCACATCTCAAGCACATGCGGGTGCACCATGCCGCAGCCGAGGATCTCGATCCAGCCCTCGCCCTTGCATCCGCTGCCGCCGCACTTGAAGCAGCTCACATCCACCTCGGCGCTCGGCTCCGTGAACGGGAAATGATGCGGGCGGAACTTGACCTTCGTGTCCGCGCCGAACAGCTCCTTCGCGAACTCGGCCAGCGTTCCCTTAAGGTCGGCAAAGGTGATGTTCTTGTCGATCACCAGTCCCTCGATCTGATGGAAGGACGGGGAATGCGTCGCATCAACCTCGTCGGAACGGAACACGCGTCCTGGAGCGATGATGCGGATCGGCGGCTTTCTGGTCTCCATCGTGCGCGCCTGCACCGGCGACGTCTGGCTGCGCAGAAGGATCGTGTCGTTGACGTAGAACGTATCCTGTTCGTCGCGCGCCGGGTGTCCCTTGGGAGTATTCAGCTTTTCAAAGTTGTATTCGTCGTATTCGACCTCCGGCCCCTCTACGACCTCGTAACCCATGCCGATAAAGATGCGCTCCACTTCCTCGAGAGCGATCGTGTTCGGATGGCTGTGGCCGGTGTTGTTCTTCTTCGCCGGGAGCGTAACGTCGATGACTTCGCGCTTCATCTGCTCCTCGCGGGCCTTTTTCGCCAGGATCTGTCTGGTCTCCTCAAGCGCATCCTCGATTTGGGTCCGCGCCTCGTTCACCATCTGGCCGAACGACGGGCGCTCTTCCGGCGGCACGTCCTTCATGCTCTTTAAGACGCTTGTCAGCTCGCCCTTCTTGCCCAGATATGCCACACGGATATCGTTCAGCACATCCAGCGCATCCGAAGATCCGATCTTTTCCAGCGCCTCGGATTTGATCTTCTCCAACTGTTCCTTCATTGTCACTGTTCTCATTTCCTCCATTCTGTTCCAATTCACCGAAGGTCCCGCTTTTCCGAAGACCTTCCTTTTCGCAGGGACGCATTCAACGGGATGAAACACGCTCTGCGGGTTTCACCCGTTGTCGCGGCATTCGCCGGATCGACAAGCGGGCTTGTCAGCCTGGCTCATTGCCCGCGCAAAAAAGTCCCTGATATGTTTCCATATCAGGGACGATAATAACCGCGGTACCACCCTGCTTCCCGCCCAAAGGCGGACAGCTCATTCTTCGCGTAACGTGCGAACTGCGTCGCGGCCTACTTTCCGGTTCGATGAGGGTTCAGCCGCGCGGCTCCGGTGTGAAAATCGGTACTCTGCCTGAACCCGGGGACGCTTCCAGCCGACGACGTCCCTTCTCTGTCGGAAAGCAGATGCCTTTTGCACCTTCCATGCCTTTTCTTATCCATTCCCTATCTTAACCACAGAGCCCGAAAAAGTCAAGCGTTTTGCGAAAAAATACGTCCTGACGGATCGCGCTCCGTATTACAGATCGAGATCGATGAATTCAAAGTCGTCGTCCTCATCGTCCGCTTCTTTTCCGGATGCCGCTTCCGTGGCTTCCTTCGCGAGCGCGGCCGCAATGTTTTTCTCGACCGCCGTCACGTCGTTTACGGGTTCGTTTCCGGCGTTTTCTCCGGAGCCGGAGGGACGTCTCCGTCCCTGCTCCGTCTCCGCGCTTCTGGCGGGCCGAACGGGACGTTCGTCCTCCTCAAGATCGAGATCCTCGATCCCGGGCTCTTCCTCGTAGACGCGCCGTTTCGGGCGGGCCGGTCGGTCCTCATCACGGGACGGACGGGCTTCTTCGCGGACCGCTGCCGTTCCGCCGCTTCTGCGGGCGGTCTCGCGTCCTGCGCCGTCTCCGGCGCGTCCGTTCCGGGCCGGTTTCCTTCTGTAATCATCGTCGTCCTCCGGGATCACATAGCGCTCCCTGCTGCTGTCATAGCCGTTTTTCGGCCTTCTGTTCTTCATGAGCAGAAGCACGACCATGACGATCACCAGGACGATGCATACGCCGAACAGTGCGGCGATGATCGTTCCGCGCGTGTTGTAATCCTCGATCAGGCTGTTGTGTTCCTCCGCCAACGCCACATACTGGGCACGCAGCGATTCCGCATCCGGATCCGCGAAATACCGCTGGAGCGTCATTTCCTTCTGGTCATAGCGGTAGAAGTTCCGCTCCCCGTCCGCGTTCATACCGTATACCACGCAGTATTCCGGCGTTTCGGAGCTGTCGGACCAGATCCAGCCATGTACCGTATGGCTTCCGATATCGATGTTGCACGGTGCAAATCCCTCCGGCAGCGAAACTTCGGCCGGGATCATATCGGGCGAGAGGACGATGATCGTCTTCTCGGCCATCAGGACCGTCACATACTGCGACAGCGTGTTGGTCGACACGTCGTAGAAGAAGAAATCGCCGTTTCCGTTCTCGTCGGTCATATAGAGCAGCACGTTGCCCTGTTCGTCGATACCCGCCTGTACCGGTCTGCCCTCGTAGCTGTATTCGGTCTGCGTAAAGCCTTCCGGAAGCAGGGAGGCGTCAAAGCTCTCGGCGACCTGCCAGTTTCCTTCATCGACCGCAATGTTCACGTTCCCCTGCGGCTCCGTTGCGGCTTCGCTGCCCTCCGGCGCTTCGCCTTCGACCTTGGTGACCGTGATCGTGTAAGTCTTCGTCGTGCCGTTTTCCGCCGTCACCGTGCAGACGATCGCGTTCTCGCCGACCTGAAGGTTCTCATGGCCGCTCACCGAGACGCTCGCGCCCGAGCTCTTGGCCGGTGCGCTGACGGCTACCGACGTCGTATCGCCGTAGACCGTCGCCGTGTAATCCGTGATATCCTCCGAAAAAGCCGGGCTCAGCGTGCCGGGAGAGATCGTTAGGGAGGCGAGCGCCGCATCGCCCGAAGAGGACGAGGACGCGTTTACCGTAACGGCCGAGCTTCCGACATGCGAAAGCGTAACGGTACGGTCATCCGCATCGTAGACCTCCTGGGAGACCACGCGAATCGCCGTCGATCCCGCCTTCAGCGCCTTAAACCGCAGGCTGAAGGTAAAAACGGTCTGATTCGCCGACTCCATGGAACCGGTAACGCGGATCTGGCCCGCGCCGCCGTTGGCGTTGGTCCCGTTTTTAAACTCAAGAGCGGATGCATCATACTCCAGCATCACGTCGGATTTTCCCAGCGTTCCGTCTCCCGTGGCGATCTTCATCGTGACCGACACTTCGTTCCCGACTGTCACCGACGGATCCGAAAACGTAAGCTTTCCGGTTGCGGCGTAGGCGGGAAACATGTATCCCGGCACCGCGACCGCAAATGCCAGCATGAGGAATACCGCCGCCAGCTTTTTCATTGCTCTGTTCATTTTCTGATCTCCTTAAACATATCGCTTAATGTCCCGCCCGCAGACGCCGGGCGGGATCATGTATTCTTATCAGACAGGGGCGACCCCTACCTGGACGTCGGACGACTGGCTCTGCTGTCCCGCGGTCTGTCCCGGTCCGGCCTGCGAACCGTTCTGGTTCGCGCCCGAATCCTGCGAGGAGCTCTGCGCTCCTGCCGAGCCGGGGCCTCCGGTCATACCCGGACTGATGGGGCTCTGGCCTGTGCCGTTGTTATTAGTATTTCCGACGTTTTCGTTCCCATTCGTCTGCGGGGCGGGCGAAGCCTGCTGATCCGAAACGTTGACCACCGGAGCGTCGCTCTGGCGCACGATGTTCAGACGGTAGGTGCGGACGTCCCCGTTCTCCGCCCGGACTTCGACGCTGACCACGTTCGATCCGCTCTGCAGATTTACGGTACCTGTCCCGCTCACGCTTGCCGAGGAATCCGCCGTCACGGCGCTCACCGCGATCCGGTCCACGGACGGATTGACGATCACGTCATAGCTCTCCGTATCCATGCTAAAGGTCGGCGTAAGCGCATACCCCTCGACCGAGAGCGACGTCAGCTTGTTGTTCGGGCTGCCGCTCTTCGTCGGTTTCGCGCAGGCCGTCGCCGGCATGTCGTTGAAGATCGGGATCTTGAAGACCAGAGTCTGGCCCTTCATGGCGTCGGTGTAGGCGTCCTCCATTTTGGCCGCCTCGCTTGCTGCAGCCTGTATGTTCGTCATATACTGGTGCTTATAAAGGTTCGAACCCTGTACGTTGAACTTCTTTAAATAGAACGTATCCTGCCCTTCCCGCACAAATGTCTCGCCGTAGTAGACCGCGCCGCCCACGATCGAGCGCTCGATCGAATTCCACGGACGCATGTAGCTGCCCGACTGGGAGGCGTACCAGAGGCCGCGCGTTACGGCGTCCATCGAATCGCTCGCGTACGCGCCGACATTGAAGAAGTTGTAGTATCCCTCATAGCCGGAAGCCGTTCCGGAAATGCTGCGCGAAGTCCCCTGGCCCTGCTCCTGAAGGATCATTGCCGCCAGAACGTACGGGTTCACGCCGGACTGCGACGCGGCGTTCATGATGATATCCGCGTAGCTCTGTCCCTGCGGGATCGGGGCCTGCGATCCGTTCGAACTGTCGACCGGTCCGTTCCCGTTGCTGCCCGGATCCGAAATGCTGTCGCCTGACATTCCGGGGCCGTAGTTCTCCCCTGCCGCGAGAGCGGCCGCCTGTATGGTCCCAGCGCTCACGCCGCTTCCGTCCGGAGCCACCGGTCCTTCCAGACTGACGTCCTGGGCGCTCTGCTGCGTCTCCTGTTCGGCCGCAGTCTCCGAAACGGTCTGGGTGACCCCCTCAAAGCCCGGTCCGTAGCTCTCATAGCCCGGTCCGATGTTCTGCGGCGAGGTCCCCGGTCCGTCCGACGAACCCGGTCCGTAGGAAGAATCGACACGCGAACCGCTGTCCTTGCTTTCCGTCGGGCTCCCCGAGAGGAACGTTCCCGCGATCATGCCCTGCAGCGCGTCCCGCGTCTGGCTGTTTGAATCGTATGTATGAAGAAGGAACTGGAACACATAGGTATCGTTGAGGAAGTTGCGCGGATCCATATAGTAGCTGACGATCTCGCGCGAAGCCGCGACCCATGTCGCCCCGTCAAAGCCGGTCCACACGCCGGTGTTCCAGTCGTAAGCGCCGTATTCGGTCGATTTCCAGGAGGAAATACTCCCCTTATCGACCAGATTGGCTCCGACCTTGCTCTCGTTGTCGATCGCCTCGTCCCAGTCGATGCCGGTGTGCTGCGCCTGGAACACCCAACTCGGATGCTCCGCGTGCAGCGTCCGCAGAGAGTCCTTGTAGCTCTCCGGGAACCTCTGATCGTTCAGATACGCCTCAAAATTGGCGTCCGTGCTGTATGCGACCGGAAATTTGATATACTGTGAGGAGGCGTACCCCTCTCCCGACAAAGTGCCGGTTGTAAAGCGGATCTGATACCAGAGCACGCCGTCCGACGCGGTCGCCTCGCCGTACACCGTCACCGCCGTCCCGTAGGTGAGCCGGGCGACCACGGAGTTTCCCGTACCCGGACCGCTTCTCACATTTACAATATCGCCGTTTATGGTCGCGGACCGTTCCGCCGCGTATACGGACGACGGAGCACTGCCCAGAAATCCGCCGCTTATCTGACCCGAAAAGACCAACGCGGCCAGAAGGGCGGCAACGACCTGTTTTCCTCTTTTTCTCATGATTTCCACTCCTGCAAGCTTCTTCCCTTTATGCCATAAACTGACACCAAACACATTATACTGACAAAAAGGTCTATCTGTCAACCTCGGAGAAGAATTTCATCAAATTGCCACGAAAACAATTCGTTTTCGTAAGGTTTTCTTAAAAAAAGAGGATGCCCCTCTCCCACGGACCGTTCGTCCATGGTTTTCGGGACATCCTCGTCAAAAGTCTTATGAAACAGAGTACGGATCACATCAGACCGGATAAGCCTTGTTGGCCTTGTCGGCCATTCTCGGGTCCACCTTGGTCTGCTGGGCCTCGCGGTACTCAAAGAAGTCCTTCGCTACCGCCGGGAACAGCGCGTAGGACAGAACATCCTCATCCTGCTGCTTCCACTGGGCGATCTCCTTCTCGTACTGCGGGAGCTGCGGCGGGATCAGGTCTGCCGGACGGCAGGTGATCGGGGTCGCGTCGCCGATGATCTTCTTCTGGACTTCCGGATTGAACGGCTTTACGGTCTGACCGAACTCGCCCATCATGATCTTCTTGGATTCCTTCGGAACGAGTTTATAGCGCTCTCCGGCAAGTACGTTCATAACGGCCTGCGTACCGACGATCTGGGAGGACGGCGTGACCAGCGGCGGCTCGCCGAAGTCCTTTCTCACGCGCGGGATCTCCTCGAGCACCTGACGGTACTTGTCTTCCTGATGCGCTTCCTTAAGCTGGCTCACCAGGTTGGAAAGCATACCGCCGGGTACCTGATACTGCAGGGTCTTGATGTTGACGCCCAGGACCTTCGGGTTCAGAAGGCCGCTCTTTAACGCCTCCTCACGGATCGGCGTGAAGTAATCGGCGATCTCCGCCAGCAGGTTCTGATCGTAACCGGTGTCGTACGGAGTTCCGCGGAAGGTCTCGACCATGACCTCGGTCGCGGGCTGGGAAGTTCCGAGCGCTAACGGCGAGATCGCGCAGTCGATGATGTCGCAGCCCGCCTCGACGGCCTTCAGATAGGTCATGGAAGCGACGCCGGACGTATAGTGCGTGTGCAAATCGATCGGGAGTTTGGTACCGCTCTTTAACGCCTGTACCAGCTCCGCGGCCGCATACGGGGTCAGCAGGCCGGCCATATCCTTGATGCAGATGGAGTCCGCGCCCATCTCCTCGATCTGGCGGGCGATGTTCTCCCAGTACTCAAGCGTGTAGGCGTCGCCGAGCGTATAGCTTAGCGCGATCTGCGCGTGTCCCTTTTCCTTGTTGGTGGCTTTGACGGCCGTCTCAAGGTTGCGGAGATCGTTCAGGCAGTCGAAAATACGGATAATGTCGATGCCGTTGGCGATGGACTTCTGCACGAAGTACTCGACAACGTCGTCCGCGTAATGATTGTAGCCGAGGATGTTCTGGCCGCGGAACAGCATCTGCAGTTTGGTCTTCTTAAAGCCCGCTCTCAGCTTTCTCAGTCTCTCCCACGGATCTTCCTTTAAGAAACGCAGGGACGCGTCGAAGGTCGCGCCGCCCCAGCACTCGACCGCGTGGTAGCCGACCTGATCCATCTTGTCGATGATCGGCAGCATCTGCTCGGTGGACATTCTCGTCGCAAGCAGGGACTGGTGCGCGTCACGAAGAACGGTCTCAACTATTTTAATCGGCTTTTTTGCAACTTCTGCCATTGATTTTTACCTCCAAAACAGTTCTGTTATTTGTTTTCCATTTCCGTGCGGGTCCGGGAAACGTTCCGGATCATCCCGTTCCGCACGCTATACGCCGAATATGGCCATGAACGTACCTGCGGCGACTGCCGTACCGATAACGCCCGCCACGTTCGGACCCATTGCATGCATCAGAAGGAAGTTCGTCGGATCGGCCTCGGAACCGACCTTCTGGGAAACGCGCGCCGCCATCGGGACTGCGGACACGCCCGCGGAGCCGATCAGCGGATTGACCTTTCCGCCGGAAAGCTTGCACATGATCTTTCCGAATACGATACCGGCTGCGGTACCGAACGCGAATGCGACCAGACCGAGGATAACGATCTCGATCGTGGTGACCTTAAGGAAGCGCTCCGCGCTCGTGGTCGCGCCTACGGAGAGGCCGAGCATGATAACGACGATGTACATCAGGGCGTTGGAAGCCGTCTCCTGGAGCTGGCGGACGACGCCGGACTCACGGAACAGGTTTCCGACCATCAGCATGCCGACAAGCGGAGCCGTGGACGGCAGGATCAGGCAGACAACGACGGTAACGATGATCGGGAACAGGATCTTTTCCAGCTTGGAGACCGGACGGAGCTGTTCCATCTTGATCTTGCGCTCTTCCTCGGTCGTTAAGAGCTTCATGATCGGGGGCTGGATGATCGGCACCAGCGCCATGTAGGAATACGCGGCCACCGCGATCGGGCCCATGAACTCGGTCTGCTGAAGCTTCCCTGCCAGGAAGATCGAGGTGGGGCCGTCCGCTCCGCCGATGATGGAGATCGCGGCCGCGGCCTTGTCGTTGAAGCCCATCAGGATCGCGAAGAAGTAGGCGGCATAAATGCCGAACTGCGCTGCCGCGCCTAACAGGAAGCTCTTGGGGTTGGCGATCAGCGGACCGAAGTCCGTCATCGCGCCTACACCCATGAAGATCAGCGACGGGAAGATACTCCACTCGTCAAGCAGGTAGAAATAGTGAAGAAGTCCGCCGACGCCGTTTGGGGAGTCTTCAATGCTCAGCATGATGTCCGGATAGATGTTGACCAGCAGCATACCGAAAGAGATCGGGACCAGAAGGAGCGGCTCGAATCCCTTGCGGATCGCAAGATACAGGAAGATGAACGCTACAAAGATCATCACCAGATTGCCGAAGGTCAGGTTCAGGAACGCCGTCTGCTGAAAAAGATTCCCAAGCGTAGTTGTAATATAATTCATGATTATACCTCCATGTGGGATCTGCGGTCAGCAGACGTTTAGTTTAAGGTAGCAAGCGTTGCGCCCGGCTCTACGGACTCGCCGACGGATACGTTGACGGTTGCTACGGTGCCGTCCTGCGGAGCGACGATCTCGTTCTCCATCTTCATGGCCTCGAGGATCAGAAGGACCTGTCCCTTCCTCACGGCCTGGCCTGCGGATACCTTAACGCCGAGGATCTTTCCGGGCATCGGAGCGGAAACGGTAACGCTTCCCGCCGCGCCTGCCGGAGCCGCTGCCGGTGCGGGAGCCGGTGCCGGTGCGGGCGCTGCCGTAGGTGCGGGAGCCGCCTTCGGAGCGGGTGCTGCCTTCGGGGCCGAAGCCGCCTTCGGAGCCGCCGCAGCCGCGCCGGTGAATCCCTCTTCTACCGTAACTTCATAAACGTTTCCATTGACAGTGATCGTATAATTTTTCATGATTGATTTCCTCCTGAATTTTCGATTATTTCCAGTTCCGTTTCGGAACGCGTTTAATGGAACGGACGATCAGTTCATCCGGTGAGGCGTTTCCCTGCGCAGCCGCGATCGCCGCCGCAATGACGGAGATCAGTTCGAAGTCGTCCGTGACTTCCTCGACCGCTTCCTCAATAACGGGAGCCGGAGCCGGTGCGGGCGCTGCCGGGGCAGGCGCGGGAGCGGGAGCCGGTGCTTCCGCCGCCGCTTTTGCGGCTTCCTTGTCCTTCATTTTCTTTTCAAATACGCTGATGTATTTAAAGCAGCTGATGATGAAGCTGATAAAGATCAGCACGCAGAACACGACGCCCATGCCCATCAGGGTGTTCATCGCGGCCTTCGCCATCTTCTCGCCGAAGGTATACTCCGGGGTAAAGGAGATCGACGTAAGATACACAAAATCGCTGTCTACCATCAGGGTAAATTCGCAGTTTCTCTTTTCAAACACAGCGTTGATCCGGGCGGAATATCCGTCGTCCGTCTCCTCGACGGCCGCGGTCTCGCTCGATACCAGCCCGCCAAGGTCCTCCTTCACGGACTTCCAGGATGTGAGCGCGCCCTGCATGACCGAATCCTTGTTTTTCGTGCTGGTCTCGATCATCTGATCGATCTCCTCGTCGGTCATGGTGCTGAACATGTCAAGATACTGCTGCGCTCCCTGCTGCATCGTCATCACGATCGTCGGATCGAGATCCTGCGTTTCCTGCTCGGCAGCCGAACAGCCGAAAAGCGCGGTCAGACAGAGAGCCATGCAGAGAGCAAGCCAGATTCTTTTAATTTTCTGTTTCATATATCTGCCACCTCGTCTCAGACCGTGCCGTGTTTTCTGGCCGGACGGTCTTCTCTCTTTGTGTACAGCATTTCGAATGCTGCGATCACGCGTTTTCTGGTATCGGCCGCATCGATGATGTCGTCCACATATCCGCGTCTTGCAGCCGCCGCGGCGCTTGACTGCATTTCTCTGTACTCCGCCGCTTTTTCATTGATCAGGACGCCAGCGTTATCGGATCCTGCGATCTCGTCGGCGTACATGATCTTGACGGCCGGTACCGCATCCATGATCCCGATCGCCGCGTTCTTCCACGCGTAAACGATATCGGCGCCGATGGACTTGCTCCCCATCGTAAGACCGGCGGTGCCGAGCGCCTCTCCGGCCACGACCGTCACCTTCGGCACGTCCGCGCTCGCATAGGCGTAAGTCAGCTTTGCGGCGGCCTTGGCGATCTTCTTCTCGTTGCACTTGCAGTTCTTGTATCCGTTTACGTTCACGAGCGTCAGGACCGGGATATTGAAAGCGTCGCAGAAGGATACGAACTCCGCCGCCTTCTCGCAGCCGCAGGCCGCCAGACCCGCGTCGTACTCGGCCGTCTTCTCGCCGTCCTCATAGGTCTCTCTGCGGTTGGCAACGCAGCCGATCGTCGAGCCGTTCAGGCGGATAAACGCCGTGACCATGTTCGGCGCATACTCTTTCTTAAACTCCATATAGAAGCTGTCGTCGGAGATCATGGCCAGCGCAAGGGCCGTATCGCCGGCGCAGTTCTCAAGGCCTTCGCATACGCGGTTTAAGTCGTCGCTGCACTCGTCGTAGGACAGATCGTCCTCGTTGTTCGCCGGAAGAATGGAGACCAGCGTATGGATCGCGGAGAGGATCTCTTCCTCCGTTCCGGTCATGGACACGTTTCCGCTCTCCTCGCTCTGATATTTCGCGCTCGCGTTGTCCGTATCGTTCTCGGCGATCGCATTGGGAGCGTTCACGAACATTTTTGCCTTATCTTCCATAAAGGTGAAGTCGGCCAGCGCGGAAGCGACCGCCATTCCGCCGCCGCAGGTCCCGAAGACCGCCTGGATCTGCGGAACGACGCCGGAGGCCAAAGCCTGACAGCTGTAAAGTTTGCCGAAACCGTCAAGGGCGTCAAGGCCTTCCTGGAGCCTGAGGCCGGAGCAGTCCGTCAGTCCTACGACCGGCGCGCCCATTTTCAGAGCCATACCGTAAATATTTTCGATCTTTTTCGCGTGCATCTCGCCGACCGACCCGCCCATGACGGAAGCGTCCTGGCTGTACACATATACAAGTGCGCCCTCGACCGTGCCGTAGCCGGTGATGACGCCGTCGGCAGGTGTTTCCTGCGCCTGCATGTTGAAATCCGTGCTTCTGGCAGTCATGTGGGCACCGACTTCAACGAAGCTGTTGTCATCCAGCAATTCATAAATTCTTTTTCTTGCGGATGTTTGTGCTGCATTAGTCATTTTGCTGTCCTCCATTACTAATTTATTGATTAAAAAACCATTTCTGCCTAGTGTAATAATATAACGGTTCCTGTCAAAATTCAACTATTATTTTTGTATACATATAAGCAGGTTTTCCATATACGTTCGGACCTTGTCTTTTCGGGTCCGTCAGGCGGGAAACTGCTCGTATTTTTTCTTTAGTGTAAATCCGCGTCCGCGGACCTCTCCCACCTGGTTGACGATCATGAACGCCTGATCGTCGATCGCGTTCACCATGTCGTTCAGGCGGGCCAGCTCCCGGCCCGAGATCACGGTCAGGACCGCCATCGACGGCCTGCGCGTATGTCCGCCTTCCATATGGAGCAGCGTCGTCCCCCGGTCCAGCTTCTCCTGGACCGCCAGGCTGATCTCCTCGTAGCGCTCGCTGATGATCTTGACCTGCACCTGCCGGACGCCCATCATGAGCACCTTGTCGAGCACGATTGTGTACGTCATCACCATCACCAGGCCGTACAGGACGCGCTCGCCTCCGCCGAAGGCCATCTGCGACAGGAGCACGGCGAAATCGATCACATAGAGAGAGGCGGATACCGGGACGCCGAACCGTTTCTTAAGGACCAGCGGCGGTATGTCGAGCCCGCCCGTCGACGCTCCGGCCCGGATCACGACGCCGAGCGAAAAGCCGATCATCAGTCCCGCGAACACGGCGCACAGCATAGGGTCTTCGGTCAGCACATAGTCCCCGACCATGCGCTGCACCTGTCCGAGCGCGATCGGATAATAGAACGTGGCAATTAACGTCGTCAGCGCGAATTCCCGGCCGAGCTCGTACCAGCCGAGCAGGAACATGGCGATGTTGAACGCCGCCACAAAGCCCGGCAGGGGGATCCCCCAGAGATGTTCCGCCACCAGGGCGAGGCCGGTCGTGCCCGCCGCGATCATATCCATCGGCAGGATAAACAGCGCCACTCCCAGCGCGTAAACGGTGAGCCCCGCGATGATGACCGCCGTTTTTGCCGCCAGCCGCACCGTGCTCTTTTGATCTTTCTCTCCTGTCTGTCCCATAAGTCTGCTCCTTTCTCCCGTCCGTAATCTGTTACGCTATCCCTTTAGCATAAAAAAGCGCATAAAAACAGGGGGCGCTGCTGCGTCCCCTGTGGTTTCTTCCGTTCTCTTTTCTGCCGTGCAGATCCATTTTTTACCTCCCGGCGGCCGGTCCACGGACCGGCTGATTCCATTTTGAGGCATCCGGCGCGGATTGTCAAGCGTTTACTTTCCGAAAAGTCCGCGGACCGCCGAAACGATGGCCGCAAAGACGCTTGCGATCCTCTGGAAGAAGTTTCCGTGCGGATGGAAATCCTCGTCGATATCGGTCTCCGCCTCCGCCTTCTCCTCCGAAGTACCCGCCGTCCGGAGAATGATCTGGATGCTCTGCGGTTCCGGGTTCTCGGCCGACGTGAACGATACCTTCTGTGCGTCTGAATCAACGTTCAAAAGCCGCATCTTCTCTTCGGTATACTCATCCCATTTCTCGTCCGCCAGGTCTTCCACCGTGTCTTTCGCCTTGCGCACCGTGCTGAGCTTATCGAGTCCCTCGACCGCGTGGTCGAGCGCGTCCCCCAGCCCGGAGATGGCCGAGCCCGCTCCGGCGTCGAGCGGCTCCCCCGCCGTCTTGAGCGTGTTCTCCAAATCGGACATCAGCACATACATGGCGTCGGTCCCGCGCAGCGCGCTCTCCGCCATCTGTCCCGCGTCCTTTAACGCCGCGGATGTCGTCAGATGATAGTTGTTGACCGTGCGGGTGATCCGCTGCGTGTCTTCGACGAGCTCCTGCGCCGTCTCCGCGCCGCGGCCCAGCCTGCTCGTCAGATCGCCGGTGTCCGCCAGGACGTCCTCCAACGGCTCCCCGTCCTCATGGACGCGGGAAAGCGCTTTTTCAAGTTTCTGCGCCGTCCATTCCGCGTCGTAGACCAGATCGTCCAGTTTGGTCGTCTGCTCCGCGGTGCCGATCAGCCCTTCCAGGAGCGCGATCAGCCTGTCGATGCTCACGGACGCCGTCTGGATCTGTTCCGGCGTCACGCCTCCGGACGCGATGGCGTCGGATGCGCTCTCGACCAGCGCTCCGAGTTCACGCAGGATCTGCTGCCGGACGCTTTCGGGAAGCTGCGTCTCGCCCAGGATCGCTCCCACCGTCTGGAAAAGCTGCTGTTTCAGCTCCGGCGTCAGTCCGATCACGCCTCCGTGCTCTTCCACCTGTTTCTTTAACGCCTTCACTTCCTCGAGAAGTTTCTTTAACGATTCAAGCTCCCTGTTGAGCTGCGCGCGGTCGTCCCGGATCTCCTGCAGGTCGATCCGCAGGTTCGCGAGCACCGAATCGAAACTCGCGATATCGTGGCGCGAATGGCGCACGAGATCCGACAGATCGTCGAGGTCGCGGGCCAGGCCCCGGATGCTGAGCTGCAGGTTGTGGAGCTGACCGCCGAACAGTCCGACCGTGCTGCTGATCGCGTTCATATCGCGGTTCAGGTCCGACAGGGCCTTCCGCGCGGTCTCGATATAGTCCGGGAAACTCTCTCCCCTGTCCTCAAGCTCCTTAAGGGCCGCCAGCGCCGTATCGGAATCCGCGTAGATCCCGTCTTTCGCCGTCGAGATGATCTTTCTCGACTCGTCCAGCCTGCGCAGGCCGTCCGCAGTCTCGGAAAGGCCGCCCTTCATGCTCTCGAGGCTGTCGAGGATCACATCCAGGCTGTCGGAGATGGCGTCGGCCGAATCCTCGACTTCGGCCTTCGCGTCCCGCAGCTCGTCAAGGTCATCGAGCTGGCCGAGCGTTACCGGCTCCATCATGAACGCAAGGCCGGAGAAGGAAAAGTCTTCGGTGCCGATGCGGATATCGCAGTGTTTTTCCTCGCCCGGGAGCAGAAGGAACAGGATCGCCTTGAGATTTCCGGCGGACTGGATCTGCGCGCCGGGCGCTTCCACGCTCAGGGTCTTATCCATATCGACCACGGCGGACAGTTCCAGGGTCATGTTGTTGCGGTAGTATTCGTCCGCGTCCGGATTCGGCGTCACGTCGACGCCGATCTCCACCAGACCGGTCGCGTGCGCCAGGTCCTCCAGCTCCGTATCGACCCCGTTCAGGCGGTAGCTGACCTCGATCGTCCACGGAAGTTCATCCTGGACCTGCTCCGCGTCCAGCACGCCCTCGAAATAGAACCGGTCGTTCTCCGGTCTCTGATCGATCGCGAACGTCACGCTGTCCCCGTCCGTCTGCGGCTTGCCGTATCCGGTAAGATTCTTTACGCTGCTGTAGGTCCCGTGATCCGTGATCTCCTTCGCGCCGTGGAGCTCGTAGCTCTTGACGATGCTCGCGTCGGTCACGTTCCCGCTTCCGTCCATCGTCACATACAGCGTCTCGTCGCAGACCGGCTCGGAAGCGGCGTATGAGGAGATCACCCCGGTCCCCGCTACGGTCATGATCAGCGTGAGCGCAGCCGCGCGGTACAGTTTCCGTTTTATTCCGAATCCCTTCATCATTCATGCCTCCTCTTTCCGAATCGCCATCGCGTGTCTGAGCCGCAGGCGTTTATTCCTTCTCGCTTCTTTTCTCCTGGCCGCCCGTTCCTGCTGCTTTCGGATCGGCTTGTCAAACGCCGAAAGAAGCGCCGGGAGCAGGGACAGGACAAGCAGCATCGAGAGCAGCGCGCCGCGTCCGACCAAACGTCCGACCTGCGTGATGACCTGGATCGACGACGTAAAATAAAGAAGATATCCGACCGTCGCCAGGATGCCGCCCGATGTGAGGATCGAATGCGTGCTCTTCGTGATCGCCGCCACGGCGGCCTGTTTGTTGCTCATGGTCTCCCGCAGTTCCATGTAGTTGTTCGTCATCAGGATCGAATAATCGATCGTCGCGCCGATCTGCAGGCAGCTTACGATGATATAGCCGATGTAGATCAGGCTCTCCCCGTACAGGTACGGCAGCGTCATGTTCAGATAGATGGCGACTTCGATCGGGATGATGACGAAGATCGGGATCAGCACCGAGCGGAACGTCGCCATGACCACGACGGCCACGCCGAGCAGGGAAAGCACCGAGATCCGGCTGTAGTCCTCGCTCAAAATATCGCGGATATCGACGGTGCTCGCCGTCTTCCCGATCACATAGGAGTCTTCGGGATAGAACTGCTTCACCAGCTCCGTGACCCGGTCGTTGCAGGCAAAGGCGTACTCGCTCTCCTCCCGCGTCTTCATGTTGATCAGCAGCCTCGCGTAGCGGTCCGTCCGCAGCTGCTCCGTGATCGTGCCCGGGAGGAAGCTCTCCGGGATCCCCTCCGGCATGGTGCCGGACATCGAGATCGCGTAATCCACAAAGTCCTCATCCTCAAGCGCCTTCGTCAGCTCGCGTTCCCGCACCTGGCTGCCGTTCGGCACCATCGCGATGACGATGTTCGATTTGCCGAAAACGCCCTCGATCTCCCGCGCGTCCTCATAGACCCGCGTTCCCGGGGACGAGCCGATCGCGTCGTCGCCGTAATAGAAATAGTTCATCGCCTGTCCGAAATAGCAGGGGACGGCGCAAAACAGCGCCACGATCAGGACCGGGATGCGGATACTGTACATCAGATGCCCCAGCGGCTCAAACGACGGGATCAGCCGTTTGTGCGCGGTGCGCTCGATCAGGCCGTTAAAGCGCAGGATCAGCGAGGGCATCAGAAGGAGCACGGAAATGAGGCTGCAGAGGATGCCCTTCGTCAGGACAAAGCCGACGTCGCGGCCGATCGTAAAGCGCATGAGCACCATGACCATGAAGCCGACGATCGTCGTCGCCCCGCTGGCCAGGATCGAACTGCACGCCTCCACGATCGCGTGTTCCATCGCCTCCTCGGCGCCCTGCCCCTCCTCGCGGAACGCGGTATAGGTGTGCAGAAGGAAGATCGAATAGTCCATCGAGACCGCCAGCTGCAGGATGGCGGCGACCGCGAACGTAAAGAACGACACGCTTCCGAAGATCAGGTTCGAACCCATATTGAGGATGATCGCGACGCCCATGATGAGTATGAACAGAAACGGTTCAAACCACGAGTTGGACATGACCATCAGGATCAGAAGGATAATGAGGACCGAGATGCACATGGCGATCGCGATCTCCTTCTGGATCGAGCTCTGGCGCTCCTTGCAGGATACCGCACTGCCGGCAAAGCAGCCGCGGTCCATGCCGACGATCCCGTAGATCTCGTCGATGGCCTCATGCGTTTTTGTATCGTAATCGCCTTCTTCAAAAATGATCTGGTAGACCGCGCATCCATCTTTATAGAAGCGATCGGTCAGATCATTCCCGGAAAAAGCGTCCGAGGCGTAGACGTTCGTCGTCAGATCCGGTCCGATCACCAGATCGACGCCCTCGACGTCCGCGATGCGCTGGCGGATCACACGCGCCTCCGGCAGCGTCACGTCTTTTACCATCACCCGAGCCATGCCCGGATACCCGAATTCGTCCTCCATCACGTCGAGCGCCTGTTTGGTGGGGGCTTCCTGCGGAAGGTACTGGCTCAGATCGTAATTGACTCCGACGAACGGATAGCAGATCGCGCAGACGATCGTCGCGATGATAAAAAAGATCTCGATCGCCCGTCCTTTTCTTACAACAAATCGTGCGAACCGGTCCAGCATGTTTTCACTCCTCGTCAACTTTTGTTTATTAAACATTATGTTGATTTTTCAACCGGAATACATTATAATATAGAAAAGTGAAATCTGCAATCGTTAATGAAACGTCAATTAGTCGGCTACTGAACACTTTTTAGCGGATCTGTTTATTATTTTAGAAATAATTTATAAGATATTTTCCACACGCGCGACGCACCGATGCAGCGCGCACCGTCTTGTAACGGAGGAGGACCGTTATGGATAAAACATTGACGGACCGGCGGATACGCCGGACACAAAAACTTCTGAAAGAAAGTCTGATCGAACTGATGTCGGAAAAGGATTTCAAGGACATCACGATCAAGGATATCACCGAACATGCCGATCTGAACCGCGGCACCTTCTATCTCCACTACGCCGATACCTACGAGCTCTTAAAAGCCGTGGAAGACGGCGTGACCGGCGATCTGCAGTCCATGATCGACAGCCATCTCGAACAGGCGCACGCGGAGCAGAGTCTGATCCCGGTCCTGCTGCCTGTGATCCGGTATATCGTAAAGAACGAAAAGCTCTGCCGCAATCTGTTCGAGAACGATTACGCGAGCGATTTCCATACCGCGATCCACAGCCTGATCTACCAGAACGGCTATCGGATCATCGAACAGCGTTTCCGCTTCAGTCCCACCGCCTTCTCGGACTACTTCTTTGAGTTCGTCACCTACGGGCTGATCGGCGTTCTCCGCAAATGGATCAACGGCGGGATGCGCGAAAGCGAGGACGAACTCGCGCGGATCGGAAACGACGCCGTCATGTCTCTCGCCCGTACCTTCTTCGGCGCGCCCGCATAATTTTATATTTTTTTCAAATTCCTGTTGCATTTTCCTGTAAAGCGTATTATGATAAACATATGAACAGTTATTCATATGTTTATAAGTTAATTTGTTCTGCTGTTACGGGAGGATCATGATATGGAAGAATTAATGCACGAGGAACACGAACATCACGAACATCATCACGACGGCGACTGCTGCTGCGGACACGAGCATCATCACGAGCATGATCATGATGAGCACGAACACCGCCACGACGGCGACTGCTGCTGCGGACATGAGCATCATCATGAGCATGATCATGATGAACACGAACATCACGAACACCATCACGACGGCGACTGCTGCTGCGGGCACGAACATCATCATGAGCATGATCATGAGGAACACGAGCACGCGCAGGCTTCGCACGTTTCGGCGTCCAAGGCGCCCTGCACCGTCTTTATCATGAAAAACATCGACTGCGCCAACTGCTCGGCCAAGATCGAGGCGAAGGTCCGCGAACTTCCCGAAGTGGACGACGCGGTCCTCACCTTTGCGACCAGGCAGCTGCGCGTCTACTCTTCCGCCGATATATCCGTCCTGCTTCCCAAGATGCAGGCGATCGCCGATAAGATCGAGCCCGGCACCGTCATCGAGGTCCGCGGGGACCGGAGAGACCGCTCCGCGAATTCGCACGGACACGGCCATGACGGTCACGAGCACGGCGGACATGACCACGACGGCCACACGCACGGCGAAGAACACGGCCATGACGGTCACGGTCACGGGCACGCGGAACACGGTCATGAGCACGGCGAACATGAGAACGATACGCCCGAGATCATCTTCGGAGCCGTCATGTTTGCCGGCGGGATCCTGTTCGAGCGGTTCAGTCACGATCTCTCGCTCACCTGCTTTATCGTCGCCTACCTGACGCTCGGCCGCGAGATCCTGCTCACCGCCGTAAAGAACATGAAGAACGGCCATGTGATGGACGAGAACTTCCTGATGAGCGTCGCGACGATCGGCGCGTACCTGATCGGCCAGTACGCCGAGGCGGTCGGCGTCATGCTGTTCTACCGCATCGGCGAGGCGTTCGAGCACAGAGCGGTCGAAAAGAGCCGCAGCCAGATCATGGAAGCCGTCGATCTGCGCCCGGAGACCGTCCTTCTTGACGAGGGCGGCACGATCCGCGAGATCCCGGCCGAGGATGCGCGCGAAGGCCAGATCATCGAGGTCCGCCCCGGCGACCGCATCCCGCTCGACGGCGTTATCGTCGAGGGCGAGAGCCGCATCGACACCTCCCCCATCACCGGCGAACCGGTCCCGGTTTCCGCTGGCGTCGGAACGGAAGTGCTGTCCGGCTGCGTGAACACCTCCGGTCTTCTGAAGTTGCGAATCGAAAAGGAACTGTCCGAGTCGATGGTGACAAGGATCCTCGATTCGGTGGAAAACGCCGCCGCCAGCAAGCCGCAGGTCGAGCGGTTCATCACGAAATTCGCCCGGATCTATACGCCCATCGTCGTCGGTCTGGCGCTGGCGACCGCGATCCTGCCCTCGATCGTCACCGGGAACTGGAATTACTGGGTCTACACCGCCCTCACCTTCCTCGTCATCAGCTGTCCGTGCGCCCTTGTGCTGAGCGTGCCGCTGGCCTTCTTCTCCGGCATCGGCGCGGGTTCCAGGAAGGGCATCCTCTTTAAGGGCGGCGTCTCGATCGAGGCTTTAAAGAATGTAAAGAACGTCGTTATGGATAAGACCGGAACGATCACCCGCGGAAACTTCGTCGTGCAGACCGTAAAGCCCGCGGACGGTTTCACCGAAAACGATCTTCTGGCAATGGCCGCCGCCTGCGAGGGCGCTTCCACGCATCCGATCGCGGTCAGCATCATAGCCGCGGCAGGTAAGGCCGGTATTGCCGCCTCCACCCCGGAAAGCATCACGGAGCTTTCTGGCCGCGGGATCCGCGCGGTCACGGAGTCCGGCGTACTGCTCTGCGGAAACAGGAAATTATTGGAAGAAAACGGGATCGGCTGCCCGGATGAGACGACAGGGGCCGCGACCGCGGTCCTGCTGGCGAAAGACAAGACTTATGCCGGAACGATCCTGATCGCCGACACCGTCAAGCCGGAATCCGCTTCCGCGATCGCCGCGCTCAAAAAGCTGGGGATCCGGACCGCCATGCTGACAGGGGATAACGAGGCCTCCGCGAACGCGGTGGCGAAAGAGCTCGGGATCGACTCCGTCCATGCCAGGCTGCTTCCCGGCGAAAAGCTCGACGCGCTCAAAAAGATCCGCTCCGAGCACGGCAGCTCCATGTTTGTCGGCGACGGGATCAACGACGCGCCCGTACTTGCCGGAGCCGACGTCGGCGCGGCAATGGGAAGCGGCGCGGACGCCGCGATCGAGGCGGCGGATGTGGTCTTTATGACCTCCAGCATGGAGGCGATCCCGGAATCGATCCGCATCGCCAAAAAGACCGGCGCAATCTCCATGCAGAACGTGGTCTTCGCCCTGACGGTCAAGATCCTCGTGATGATCCTCGGCCTTGCAGGCTTCGCCTCGATGTGGATGGCGGTCTTTGCGGATACCGGCGTGGCAATGATCTGCGTGCTGAACTCGATCCGCATCCTGTATCGGAAATAAACTCTGAAACATATTCTTTTGGCATCGGCGCCGCGCCTTCCTAACGGACCATGATCTTTCGCGCGACGCCGATGCCGATTTTATACGGGAACGGCCGCAGGTCGCGGTCGGCTTCCTTAAGCTTTTCCCGGATGCTGATATGCTGTGGACAGTGTTTCTCGCACTTTCCGCATCCGATACACTGTGTGGCAAAACCGGGTTCCCTGCGCAGGCCCAGATTGCGCGCGAATTCGAAACGGACGGGCGACTTCTTCTCCATGTACATCAGATTGTAATAATGGAAATTGCCCGGGATATCCACTCCGTGCGGACACGGCATACAGTACCTGCATCCCGTGCAGCCGACCTTCTCCCGTTCGCGGATGATCTTTCTGATCCGGTCGACCGTCTCAAGATCTTCTTCCGTAAAATGTCCCGGCTCCGCCTCCGACGCGATGCGGGTGTTTTCCACGACCATCGCCTCGGAATTCATCCCGGAAAGCACGCAGGTGACCTGCGGCTGGTCCCACAGCCAGCGCAGTCCCAGTTCCGCGGGCGTATAGCCTTTGCTGTCCTCGGCCAGCACCTTCTTTGCCTTGTCCGGAAGATCGACCAGCTTTCCGCCGCGGAGCGGTTCCATGATGATGACCGGGATCCCCTTCTCAGCCGCCGCCATAAGCCCGCGCCTTCCGGCCTGAGTGTTCTCGTCCAGATAGTTGTACTGGATCTGGCAGAAATCCCAGTCGTAGGCGTCCAGGACCTTCAGGAACATCTCCGTATCGCCGTGGTAGGAAAAGCCGATGTTGCGGATACGTCCCTCCGCTTTCTGCCTTCTGATCCAGTCTTCGATCCCGATCCTTTTCAGATTCTCCCATTCCGCATAGTCCGTGAACATATGCATCAGATAATAGTCGATGTGATCCGTGCGCAGGCGCGTCAGTTCCTCCTGGAACGTCTTTTCGACCGCGGCCATGGAACGCAGGATATACTGCGGCAGTTTGGTCGCGATGTTGACCTTGTCCCGGCACCCGTTTTTCTCAAGGATGCGTCCGAGACATTCCTCGCTCCCAGGATAGATGTAGGCGGTATCGAAATAATTGACGCCCTTTTCGATCGCCAGGAGGACCTCCCTCTCCGCCTTTTCAAAGTCGATGGCGCTCCCCTTTTTCGTAAATCTCATGCAGCCGTAGCCCAGCTGGGAGATCGGCTCGCCGTATCGGTCCTTTCTGTATTTCATAGCCGTTTGCACTCCTTTCAGGTTTCTGCCAAAGACCCGCGGATCCCGGAGCTTTTCGGTTTCACCGCCAGTAGATCTCATGGGGATACCGGTATTCCCATACATCCTCCAGGGTCTGCCGCGAAGTCAGATAAAACGTCAGCCGGGCCGGGGACGACGAAAGCAGCGTCCGGTCCACACAGGTCTCAAACCCGACCGCGTAAAAACCGGCGCCGGAACCCGTAAGATCCGGCCGCGGTATTTCCATGGTAAAGAACCGGTTCTCCTGTCCTTTCCCGGTCCGGACCGAAAGCGTCAGCATACAGGGTTCCGGCAGGTCGGCTCCGGCGCGGCACCATCCGCGAAGCGTAAGGTATTCCCCGTTCGCTTTCAGCTCCTCGAACATGACCTTCATCCGGATCCGCTTCGCGCGCGACGGCCTCGGCGCAAAGTTCCACACGAACGCCTGCGCCCTGCGGCGGTACTGGCCGGTGAGGATCTTTCTGTAAAACGCGGCGGGATCGCCTTCGGGCGGGACCGGGAACGTCTCCCCTGTGGCGTTCAGCCTGCAGACGCCGGACGCGGAAAAGCGGAGAAAATAGAACTCCTGGTTCATGCAGAGGCGCATCTCCTCCAGCGCGCGTTCCGTCCGTGCCAGACGGTCGTTTTCCTGCGGCGTTTCGTTCTCCTTCGACGATTCGCCCACCGAAACTTTGTCGCGCTCCGGATCGCAATAGACCGTTTCATCACGCTCCGGATCGCCATGTGCCGTTTCATTACGCTCCGATTCCGGTCCGGGCTCCGCCTGTTCGGGGCCGCCGGCCGTCACAAGCATATCCTTCGGGCAGATATCCGATACATAGGCGATGTGCAGCGCCGCCAGCTCCTCTTCGAGCCTGCGGCATTCGTCCGCCTCCATGAGCTGGCCGCGGTTCCACTCCATGTTTTCATAGACGCTGATATACGGCGTGCGGAGCTCGTGCTCGTATGCGTGAAGTTCCTTCGAGCAGAATTTCACGATATCGATGATCTCGTCCCGGTTGCAGTTCAGCACCATGGTAATGAACCGAAGCAGCGGTTTCGGTCCCTGCATCCCGGAATAGACCTTTTCCAGGAGATCCAGATTGCTGCGGAAGGAATCAAAATGCACCGAAGAACAGATCTCCTGATACCGGTCCGGTTTCAGCGTCTCGATCGAAATATTGATATGGTGCAGGTTCGCCCGCAGCATCCGTTCGATCTGCTCCTCCTTCAGCGGGCGGTTCAGATTGGAAGTAAAAAACGCCTTTCTTCTGCCTTCCTCGGGTATCAGTTCAAGGAAATCAAAGAAATGCGGCGACAACGTCGGCTCGTAAAGACACGAAAGATAAATTCCCAGCCCTTCCCGTTCCGCGTCGCGGACCATCGGGATGATCGGAAGGATGCTCTGAAACGTCTCCTTCGTCATATAGTAATGCCGGTCTTCAAAGGTGTTGAAGCAGAACCGGCAGCGAAGATTGCAGGTGTTGTTGACGTCGATGTTTACCGCGTCAAACAGGATCGCGTCGCGGTCCGCCATCATACTCAGACGGCCGTGCAGCAGGGACGAAATACCCCCCCCCGACGCAAATGAGGCAAGGAAGCGGCAAACATACTTGCCCCGCGACACTGCCTTCATTTTTATCGTTTTCAGTTTTTGAAACATAGGAATCCCCTTCAGGCTCCTTGGGTTAAACATTTGATCCTCCCTTTCTCTGCCGTACCAGTTCGATCGCTTCTTTTCCGCTCATGTGTTCCGCCGTAAGCTCCAGCATACAGAGTGCTCCCCATTCGCGTTCGATCTCCCTCTCGCGGCTTTCGGCACTGTCTTTCGGCGCATACCGAATCGCCAGTTTGCGGATCGCTTCACGTTTGAGATCCTCCTCCTCGAGGATCCTGATTTTTCCGAAGACGATCACGCTGCGAAAATAAGTGGTATATTTTTCCGGTATGATCCGATCCTGATCGATCACGCAGAACGAGGCTTTCCCGCAGTTTCGCACCGCATCCAGCTTATGTCCTTCTTTTGCGCAATGAAAGTATACCTTTCCATCCGCATAAACATAGCTCAACGGCACAGCGTAAGGGTATCCGTCGTCCCCTGCAAGGGCAAGTACGCCCGAAGTCGCCCGTCCCAGGATGGCGATGCACTCTTTCTTTGAAAGTTCCTGCCCTTTCCTTCTCATTTCGCGGAACATGCCGGTCTCCTCCTCTTTGGTATGCGCTCTCGCTTTCCTGTGCTGCGATTTTCTCCTCTTGTGCCTTGGCCGCGCTTTGCCGTGCTTCGGTCTTATCTTTCTGCAAATCGATCATATTTGTGCTGTGTCTGCATCCGATCTGCTGAGTTCATTGTGCGGTATCCACAGAAAAATGTCAAGAGGTATCGAACGATATTCCCGGATTTGACAATACCGCTCCTGCCTTTTATAATGAAATATCGGAAGCCGTCGGCTTTTAAGCAGCTATCACGAAGAACCGGTCACGGAAGGCCGGATACGGAAATGCCGGACATAAAAAAGGACCTGACATGGAAGGATCAGGCATGAAAGGAACAGACATGAATCGGTCAGACATGAATCGATCAGGACACAGACAGTTTGTAATCGGAAAAAAGGCCATAGACGTTTTCCCCGCCGCGGATCCAGAACGTCCCATCGTTTACCTGAACGCCTTTCCCGGCGAAGGCGAGGAAGTGTTGAATACGCTGAAAGCGACGGACTGCCCCGACTTTACGCTCGCCGCGGTCAGCGACCTCGAATGGAACCGCGATCTCTCGCCGTGGGAGGCCCCATCCGTCTTTAAAGGCGACAGTCCCTTCGAAGGCGGCGCGGACGGATATCTGCGCCTGCTTACGGAATCGATCATACCGAAATGTGAGGAAAAAATACAGGTCGATCCCTCGTGGAGAGGCATTGCGGGCTATTCCATGGCCGGTCTCTTTGCCGTATACGCCATGTACCGGACCGATGTGTTCTCCCGGATCGCCAGCATGTCCGGCTCCCTCTGGTTCCCCGGATTTTCCGAATTTGCCTCAACGCACGAGCCCGCCGTCAGGCCGGACCGCCTGTACCTGTCCCTGGGCGATAAGGAGCACAAAACCAGGAACCCGCACATGAAGGCCGTCCGCACCTGCACCGAGGAACTGGCCGCATACTGCCGGAGCCGAGACATTCCCACCGAATTTAAGCTGAATCCGGGCAATCATTTTACCGATCCCGTCGGGCGCACCGCGCTCGGGATCCGCTGGATTCTGTCAAGCAAATCCCAGCGCATCACATAACGAGCGAAACACGCGCTGCGAGTTTCACTCGTTATCGCGGCATTCGCCAAATTGACAAGCAAGCTTGTCAGCTTGGCTCATTGCCCGCGTAAGTAAAGGACCGGCAGAACGCCGGCCCTTTCAAATTTGCAATGTATTGTATTACTTCTTCGCGATGTACTTGCGGATATCGAGTGCGATCGCGACGATGATGACGAAGCCCTGTACGATGTACTGATAGTCCGTCGGGATACCGAGGAACTGCATCGAGGACTTCAGCAGCTCGAATACCAGAACGCCGATCACAACGCCCGAGATACGGCCGATACCGCCGTTGACGGATACGCCGCCGATCGTACAGGCCGCGATGGCCTCCAGCTCGTAGCTCAAGCCCATGTTGACGCTCGCGCCGCCGGACTTGGCTCCCAGAAGGAAACCGGCAATGGCGTAAAGACCTGCCGCCGTCATGTAGATGATGATCTTCGTCTTCTTGACGTTAACGCCGGAAACCTCGGCCGCAGCCTCGTTGCCGCCGATCGCGTACATGTATTTGCCGTGACGGGTGTAGTTGTAGACGAACCACATAATAAGGCCGATCACGAACGCGATGATGAACATGTAGGGGATCCCGAGGAACTTACCGGTAGCGATTCCGGTATAGTCTCTGCGGTAGCCGCCGAGCGGGGTCGCCTTGGAGTAGACAAGGCAGATACCGTAAACCATCAGCTGCATGCCCAGCGTGCCGATGAAGGCCGGGACATTCAGGTAGGAAATAACGATACCGTTGATCAGTCCGAAAATGCAGCAGACGCCGATGCAGATCAGCAGTACAAGCGGGATCGGCACGTCGCCGAGGTTCGGGAAGAACTTACCGCTGTAATCCGCGGTCTGGAGCAGCGTACCAGCGATACAGGCGGAAAGTCCGACCTGACGGCCTGCGGACAGGTCCGTACCTTTGGTGATCAGACAGCCGCTGACGCCGAACGCGATGATAACACGGGCCGCCGTATTGACGGAAATGTTGGACAGGTTGTTGAGGGAGAAGAAATTATCTCTCGTAAGGCCCGTGACAAGTACCAGAAGCAGCAGGACAATGATGATGCCGTTGTCCGCTATCAGTTTCTTTATATCTACTTTCTTTGTCATCTTTGTATCCTCCTTAATTGAACTTGGTCGCGAGGCCCATGATATTCTCCTGTGTAGCCTCCTCACCGGACACCTCTCCGGTGATCTTTCCGTCGCACATGACCTCGATCCGGTGCGACACGCCGATCAGCTCCGGCATTTCCGACGAGATCATGATGATGCCCTTGCCCTGTTTCGCGAGGGAGATCATGATCTGGTAGATCTCATACTTCGCGCCGACGTCGATACCGCGGGTCGGCTCGTCCATGATCAGGACGTCCGGATTGTTCGCCAGCCAGCGGGCGATGATGACCTTCTGCTGGTTACCGCCGGAGAGCGACTGGATCAGCGTCTTGCTGCTCGGCGTCTTGATGCTCAGCTTTGCGACGTTATCCTTTACCAGATTCTCGATCTTTCCGACGTCGAGCATCGGTCCGACTTTCAGGTAGTTGTTCAGGGAAGATATCGATACGTTATCCGCGATCGACAGGCATCCGAGAATACCGGTTCCGCGCCGGTCCTCGGTGATCATGCCGATACCGTCACGGATCGCATCGCGCGGGCGGGTCACATGGATCGGTTTTCCGTTCATGATCACCTCTCCGCTCTTTACATGGCGCATACCGAAGATCGCTTCCATAAGCTCGGTACGCTGCGCTCCGACCAGTCCTCCGAAACCGAGGATCTCGCCCCGTTTCAGTTTGAAACTGACGTGCTGGAACGAGCGGTCGAAGATGCTGCAGAGGTCCTTGACCTCAAGAAGGACCTCGTCGCTGTTCGACAGTTCCTTCGGCGGATACACGTTCGTCAGCTCACGGCCGACCATCTGACGGACGATCTCGTCGTCGCTGATGTCCTTGACCTCCCATGTGCCGACGTAGGTCCCGTCACGCATGATCGTAATATCATCGGCGATCTCTCTGATCTCGGCCATCTTGTGGGATATGTAGATCAGTGAAACGCCTCTGGATTTAAGATCCCGGACGATGCGGAACAGCGCCTCGACCTCGTTGTCGGTCAGAGACGAAGTCGGCTCGTCGAGGATCACAACTTTCGCACTCATCGAAACGGCCTTCGCGATCTCAACGGACTGCATCTGGGCGATGGACAGCGATCCGAGCTTTGCCTTCGGATCGTAGGGCATCCTTACGTTCTCCAGCCATTTGGCCGCTTCTTCATTCATTTTTTTGTGGTTGATGACCTTGATCGGCCCGTAACTGATAAGCGGGTACCGGCCAAGATACATGTTCTCCGCGATCGTACGGTCCGGTATGGGCTGCAGCTCCTGGTGCACCATGGCAAGTCCTTTGTGCAGCGCGTCATCCGGGTTGAGGATCGACATCTTTTCGCCATCCAGATAAATCTCGCCTTCGTCCATCTTATAGATCCCGAACAGGCATTTCATCAGGGTCGATTTACCGGCGCCATTCTCACCCATGAGAGCGTGGACGGTACCGGGACGGACTTTCAGGTGGATCTTATCCAGCGCTTTGACGCCCGGGAAGCTCTTGGAAACCCCTTTCATTTCCAGTCTGTACTCTGCCATCCCTTTCTCTCCTTTCATGAAACCTTTTTGAAAATCGGGTGCGTCTCGAAGAGACACACCCGACAATCCCTATCTTATTTTTGTTTTATTTACTTGACAAGTTCAAGGATCTCAGCCGCGTTGGCGGTGGTGACCTTTACATAGTCGACCATGTTGACCGGATCAACGCTCTCGCCGTTTAAGAACTTAACAGCGGTATCGGCAGCGGTCTGCGCCTGTCCGAAGTGATCGTTGAATACGGTACCGGTCATTCTGCCGTCTACTACGTTCTGGACAGCCTCGGTCAGAGCGTCAAC
>CANQGL010000024.1 GCA_947623185.1 uncultured Lachnospiraceae bacterium | reverse complement strand
CACCATGATGCGGTCGGCCTGCATCAGCGTGGTGAACCTCGGAGACGCCACGGTCATCATGATCTCCCACCGGATCACCACGCTGATGCAGGCCGACCGCATCATGGTGCTGGACCGCGGGCGGATCGCCGAGATCGGCACACATGAGGAACTGATGAAAAAGAACGGGATCTACCGGCGCATCTACGATATGCAGATGACGTTCCAGGAGGAGGTGGCGGGTCATGGTGCGTAAACTGCTGCCTTATATGAAACCGTACCGCTACATCATCGTCTGCATGGTCACGCTCGGTTTTGCAGGCGGTCTGGTCGACATCATCCTGCCGCTTTTCCAGCGCTACGCCCTGGACCGGTTTATCGCGCGGGGAACGCTTGATAAGCTGGGAGGCTTTATCGCCGTCTATATCGCGACGCTTGTGTTTCAGGTACTTGCCAACACGGTTTCCGCCTATCAGGCGTGCCTGATCGAGATGTATGTGGGCCGCGACATGAAGCGCGCGAGCTTTAATCATCTGCAGACGCTGGCGTTTTCTTACTATAACCGGAACAGTGTGGGATATATCCACGCCAGAGTCATGAGCGATACCGACCGGATCGGCAGCCTGGTCTCGTGGGGCCTGATGGACGGGGTCTGGAACCTGTCCTACATAGTGGGAGCTATCGTGGTGATGTTTGCGGTCAACGTGCGGCTGGCGCTCGGCGTGATGATCATCGTGCCGCTCACCGTGCTGGCGGCCGCGTTCTTCCAGAACAAGTTGGTGTTTCTGAACCGGCGTATCCGGGAGATCAACTCGCGGATCACCGGCAGCTTTAACGAGGGGATCACCGGCGCAAAGACCATAAAAGTCCTGGTGGCCGAAGAGAGGATGGCGGAGGACTTTAACGCGGTCACGGACGGAATGAAACGTACCTCTGTGCACGCCGCGCATTACCGGGCGCTGTTCGCCTCCCTGATCTCGTTTTCCTCCGCGGCGGCGCTGGCGCTGGTGCTCTGGCAGGGCGGTATGCTGACGCTTCGGGGCGCGCTTCAGATCGGCACGCTGTCCGTGTTCATGTCGTATGCGCTGGGCATGATGGAGCCGGTCCAGTGGGTCGTCAAAGCCGTCTCCGATATGGTCACTGTCCGGGTCAATGTGGAGCGGTTCACGAAGCTGATGGAGACCGAATCCGATGTGACCGACACGCCGGAGGTCATCTCGAAGTACGGCGACGCCTTTCATCCCAAAAAGGAGAACTGGGAGCCGCTTTACGGGGACATTACTTTCGAGGATGTGTCGTTCCGGTATCCGGACGGCGACGAATATGTGCTGGAGCATTTTAACCTGCATGTGCCGCAGGGCACGAATGTGGCGATCGTGGGCGAGACCGGGGCGGGAAAATCCACGCTCGTCAATCTGGTCTGCCGCTTTTTCGAGCTGACTTCGGGGCGTATCCTGATCGACGGCAGGGACGCCAGGGAGCGGTCGCAGCTGTGGCTGCACAGCAACATCGGCTATGTGCTGCAGACGCCGCATCTGTTTTCCGGCACCGTGCTGGAAAATTTGCGCTACGGAAATCCGGACGCCACGATGGAGCAGATCGAGGCGGCCGTAAAGAGCGTGTCCGCGGATTCCGTCATCGCCCGCATGGACAAAGGCTATGACAGCGACGTGGGGGAGGGCGGAGACCTGCTCTCCACCGGGGAAAAGCAGCTTCTTTCCTTTGCCAGGGCCATTTTGGCCGATCCGAGGATCTTCGTGCTGGATGAGGCCACCTCATCCGTCGATACCGTGACCGAAAAGCTGATCCAGGACGCCATCGGGCATCTGATGAAGGGACGCACCTCGTTTGTCATCGCCCACCGCCTGTCCACGATCCGCCAGGCCGACGTGATCCTGGTGGTGCACGACGGGAAGATCGTCGAGCAGGGGACGCATGCGGAGCTGATCGCCAAGAAGGGCGCCTACTATAATCTTTATACCAGGCAGTTCCAGGAGGAAGCTTTCGAGGAAGCGTTCACAGGGGCAAAGCATGGGGGAACGGCCGGGTGACGGAGAAATTACTATTGACTAAATGTATCCAAATTGGATATAATAATAAAAATAATATCCAATCAGGATACTTGGAGGCCGGATATGCGAATCGACATAAAAGAACTCAGAGAATCCACGGGAATGACGCAAAAAGCATTTTCCGAGAAATTCGGGATCCCGATCAGTACCCTGCGCAAGTGGGAGCAGAGGGAGACGTCTCCCGCCCCTTACGTCGCGGAGCTGATTGCGAGAACGCTGCCGGGGACGGATCCTGCGCTTCGGAAGATCACAGGAAAAAACGGGAAGTTTTATTACTATGACCGGTATCGGAAATCGGTTTCCGATATGCAGGGAAACGAGATCTTTATCCGGGAAGATCTCGAAGGGGTCAAGGAACAGAATCTTGCGCTGTACCTCAAGGATCTGTTTGAGGACTTTTATGAGATCCGGGAAAAGTTTAACCGTGACTGTAAATATGATAAAGAGGAAGACATTTTGTGGTCGGAATAAAGGTGGTGGGATCGATGAGCGGACGTGCAAAGGAATATTATCTGATGCATAAGGATATTCGCGTTTGCCTGATGGAGATTTCGGATGACGGCGCTTTGGGGAACGTCCGGAGAAATGAGACAGCGGCAGCTCATTTTCCGTTGGGCGGGCAGATGAACAATATGAAATTTCACGAGTGGTGGAGGGACCGTGCGATCCCGAAAACAAGGCACGGGGCGAAAAACGCGCTCCAGAAACTGAACTATTCGTCTACGGAAAGCGCACTGGTGAACAATCTCGCGTTAAGTCTGTCCGACTGCTATTGGATCATGCCCAGAGGTGAAGATCTGACATGGGCCGATATGAACCTGTTTACAAACGACTTTACAGACGTGTTTGGCGAAATTACGATCAACCGCGATTACATGGTCGATTTGAGGGAAAAGACCCGGTTCGACTGCGCCACGTCGCAGGGCGAGCTGCAGAAAAAATGGTGTATTGCCGACGACGGCCGCCGCTATATGGTTAAAGGAAACTACGGGCAGTCCTATCAACAGAGCCTCAATGAAATATTTGCGACGGAATTGCATGAACGTCAGGGGTTTTCGGGATTTACGCATTACTACCCGGTCCGTGTGCAGGCTGACGGCAATATCGAGGGCATCGGCTGTATGTGTTATGATTTCTGCAGCGAAGAAATCGAATGCATCAGCGCCTGGGAGCTTCTGCAGACGGTCAAGACGAGGCAGAACGAGTCCTTCTATCATCCGCTGAAAAGGGTGTGTCTGGAGCTTGGGATGGCCGAACGGGATTTCACGGAGTTCATGGATTACCAGATCATGACGGATTACCTTATGACAAATACGGACAGACACATGAACAATATATCGGTTCTGAGAAATCCGGATACGCTGGAAATTCTGGGCTTCGCTCCGATCTACGATTCCGGAAATTCCATGTTTTACAATGTGCCTTACGAGAATCTGTCCCAAATAAAAATGGATGAGATCAAGACGCATTCCTTTGTCGAGAAGGAAAGTCACCTGCTGCAATATGTGCGGGACCGCTCGGTCGTTGACGCCGATAAGGCCGAAATGGATTTTTCGATTTATGAGAAGGACGTAGCCGAGCGCCGGATCCGGATCCCGAAGCTGAAAGAACTGTATGAAAAAAAGAGAGAACGGCTAAGAGAATTCCAAAAGGGAAAAGATATCTGGAAGAGCAGGTACAGCACGCGGCGGGCTATGCGGATCTGACGATCGCGGCCGGACCGAATTTGTGAAAAAAGTCAAAACTTTTAAAAAAATTAGCACTCTACCCCTTGACGTGGCTAACAATATGTGTTATAGTCCATCTATAACAAACGAAGTCTGTAGTAAAGGAGGCGCATGTTTATGAATATCAGCAAATTTACACAGAAGTCGGTGGAAGCGGTGCAGGGCTGCGAGAAGCTGGCTTATGAATACGGAAATCAGCAGATCGATCAGGAACACCTGCTTGTGAGCCTGCTGCGGCTCGAGGACAGCCTGATCGGGAAACTTCTTACAAAGATGGGGATCTCGGATACGCAGTTTCTCGGCGAGGCGGAGGCGGCGCTCAACCGTCTGCCGAAGGTGTCCGGGGGCGGCCAGGTTTATTTGAGTAATGATCTGAATAAAGTCCTGATCAACGCCGAGGACGAGGCGAAGGCGATGGGGGACGAGTATGTCTCCGTCGAGCATCTGTTCCTCTGCATGTTAAAAGAGCCGAACCGCGCCGTAAAGGAGCTGTTTAAGCTCTACGGGATCACCCGCGACCGGTTTTTGCAGGCGCTCTCGACCGTGCGTGGAAACCAGCGCGTCGTGAGCGACAACCCGGAAGCGACGTATGACACGTTAAATAAGTACGGGGCGGATCTGGTGGAGCGGGCCAGAGACCAGAAGCTCGACCCGGTCATCGGCCGCGACGCGGAGATCCGCAACGTGATCCGCATCCTTTCGAGAAAGACGAAAAACAATCCGGTGCTGATCGGCGAGCCCGGCGTCGGCAAGACGGCCGTCGTCGAGGGGCTGGCGCAGCGTATCGTGCGCGGCGACGTGCCGGAGGGACTGAAGGACAAAAAGCTGTTTTCGCTCGACATGGGCGCGCTGGTCGCGGGCGCGAAGTACCGCGGCGAGTTTGAGGAGCGCCTAAAAGCCGTGCTCGAGGAAGTGAAAAAGAGCGACGGCCAGATCATCCTGTTCATCGACGAGCTGCATACGATCGTCGGCGCGGGTAAGACCGAGGGCTCGATGGACGCCGGCAATATGCTGAAGCCGATGCTGGCCCGCGGAGAACTGCACTGCATCGGGGCCACGACGCTCGACGAGTACCGCAAATACATTGAAAAAGACCCGGCTCTGGAGCGGCGGTTCCAGCCGGTCACGGTCGACGAGCCGACGGTCGAGGACACGATCTCGATCCTGCGCGGCTTGAAGGACCGTTACGAGGTCTACCACGGTGTGAAGATCACCGACTCGGCGCTGGTCTCGGCGGCGGTCCTCTCGAACCGTTACATCAGCGACCGGTTCCTGCCGGATAAGGCCATCGACCTTGTCGACGAGGCGTGCGCGATGATCAAGACGGAGCTCGATTCCATGCCGACGGAGCTCGACGAGCTCTCGCGAAAGATCATGCAGATGGAGATCGAGGAGGCGGCGCTCAAGAAGGAGACCGACAACCTGAGCAAGGAGCGGCTGGCGGATCTGCAGAAGGAGCTTGCGGAGCTCCATGACACCTTCGCCGCCCAGAAGGCCCAGTGGGAGAACGAAAAGGCGTCGGTCGACCGGCTTTCCAAGCTGCGTGAGGAGATCGAGGCGGTACACCGCCAGATCCAGGACGCCCAGCAGAAATATGATCTGAACAAGGCCGCGGAGCTGCAGTACGGAAAGCTGCCGCAGCTTGAGAGAGAGCTTCATGAGGAGGAGGCCAAAGTCCGCAATCAGGATCTGAGCCTGGTGCATGAGAGCGTGACCGAAGACGAGATCGCCCGCATCATCTCGCGCTGGACCGGGATCCCGGTCGCGAAGCTGACCGAGAGCGAACGCAACAAGACGCTCCACCTCGACGAACAGCTCCATAAACGCGTGATCGGCCAGGACGAAGGCGTCGAGAAGGTCACGGAAGCGATCATTCGTTCCAAAGCCGGGATCAAAGACCCGACCAAGCCGATCGGCTCGTTCCTGTTCCTCGGCCCGACCGGCGTCGGTAAGACGGAACTTGCCAAAGCGCTGGCCGAGAACCTGTTCGACGACGAGAACAACATGGTGCGTATCGATATGAGCGAATACATGGAGAAGCACTCCGTGTCCCGCCTGATCGGAGCGCCGCCCGGATATGTCGGCTACGACGAGGGCGGACAGCTGACCGAGGCTGTGCGCAGGAAACCGTATTGCGTCGTGCTGTTCGACGAGGTCGAAAAGGCGCATCCGGATGTGTTCAACGTGCTCCTTCAGGTGCTCGACGACGGCCGGATCACCGACTCGATGGGCAAGACGGTCGATTTCAAGAATACGATCATCATCCTGACCTCCAATATCGGCTCCCAATACCTTCTTGACGGGATCGACGCGGAGGGGAACATCATGCCGGAGGCGGAGAACGCGGTCATGCAGGATCTGCGCGCGCACTTCCGTCCGGAGTTTCTAAACCGTCTGGATGAGACCGTGCTGTTCAAGCCGCTCACGAAGGACAACATCGGCAATATCGTGGATCTGCTCATCGCGGACCTGAACAAACGGCTTGCCGACAAGGAGCTTTCGATCGCGCTCTCGGATACCGCGAAGCAGTTCATCATCGACAACGGCTATGACCCGGTCTACGGGGCCCGTCCGCTCAAACGGTATCTGCAGAAGAACGTCGAGACGCTGGCCGCGAAGCTGATCCTGTCGGATGGCGTCCACGCCGAGGACACGATCCTGATCGATCTGGTCGACGGACGGCTGGTGGCGGTCGCGAACCGGTGACGACCGGCGGACTGCCTAACCGGTGATGTTCGGCAGTCGGATAACGGAATGCGGCAGACTATGCGACGATAAAAGCCGCTCATGGGGAATGATTCCCAAAATGAGATCATTACCATGAGCGGTATTATATTGGTGATACAAGCGGTGTCGGCAAACCGTTTTTATTTATTTATAATATCGTCAATGATAGATTGTATGTGCGCCTTCTGCTCCGTAGTGAGTCCTGATATCTGTAAATATTCTTTATCATCCAGTCCCAGCAGATAGTCCGTACTGACATGAAAATAAGAGGCAATTTTGATCAGCATTTCAATGGACGGCTGAATGTTGTCATTTTCCCAGTTGGAAACGCTCTGTTTAGAGACATTGAGCGCTGCAGCCAATTCCACTTGGGAAAGCCCATATGAGATTCGCAATCCTTTTATACGACTGTTCAGCATCATCAAATATCTCCTTTAGTCAATTATAACAATACTATTATATAATTGTTACTTGACATTATTAAAATACCATAGTATTGTATAATTTGACATTACAATACAAGGAGGGGCGTATAATGAAAGCACTAAGGAAAAGAATCTCGGTACTTTTGACAGTCATTCTGATGTTGACTCAAATTCTGCCTGCTTATGCGTCGGGAGCATGGATGCAGCAGGATAATACATGGTATTACCGCTGGGATGACGGAACAATGGCTACCGGATGGATCGGCCTGTCAGATACGGACTGGTATTATCTGGACGCGGCCGGAAAGATGCAGACGGGCTGGCATCAGGAAACGGATGGCTCCCGATATTATCTGACAGTGGCCGGACAGGGAACAGAGGGGCAGATGAAGTATGGCTGGTTTCAGGATACAGATGGTTTATGGTATTTTCTGGATACCCGGCATGAAGGAGCATTCGGTAAGGCATTAAACAACGGTTGGCAGTGGATCGACGGTTATTGCTATTACTTTTACTCCGATGGCCGAATGGCTGCGGGCGTGATGACACCCGACGGCTATACGGTAAACAGCGACGGCCAGTGGACAGAAAACGGCGTAGTACAATATATTGCTGGAAAAGGAATTATAACAAAGAATAACGAGCCGACGCCTGAAAGGAGCAGCAGTTCGGGCGGAAGCAGCAGTTCAGGCGGTTCGTCCGGAGGCAGTTCGGGCGGAGGGACGCAGAGCCAGACGACTCCTTATCGTGTTTACGAAGATTCCAATAAAAAAATAATGGAAGCGGATGAGAATGTTAAAGCTTTTGACAGTGCAGATAAGGAGGATCTGAAAAGACTGGCAGACGGTTTAATTGATTATTGGATTACACCGAACGAACCGGAAGTGGAAACTGAGGAAGAAGGCGGTTCTGAAACTCCATTCCAGTCCGCGGAAGAACTGAATCTGGTTGTGACCGAAAACAGTCCTCTGTATGAGGGCATACGGTCAGGAAATATTGATGAAGGGGATGTAATTGTAATTCCCTCCTGCGAATATTTCCCAACGGGGCTGAGCCTTGTATACCTGAGTGATGATGATAATTATGAAGGAGAACACTTGCTGGGGACATATGATGCGAATTCATGTCAGGTGATCCATGCGGTAGAAGCCACATTTGCGGATATTTTTACAGAAGAAGTAGACTATCATGCAGGTGGCGTCAATCGCTCAACCCCCGTACAGTTTGTCTGGACACCGACTCTTGTGGGAGAAGAACTGCAGGAAATTATGCAATGGCAGCCGGTGACCCTTGTCCCGGAGACGCCATCAAATGCGGACAAATCCACATTTGCTTCAGAAACGACACCGAGCGCGTCTGAAAAACAGGAAGCGGCATTGGGGGAGGTAGCATCGGGAATTTCGCTGGATACCGGACGGTATTCTGTGATGGCGGCAGCAGCAGAAGGGAACAGTTCAAAATCATTTTCCATCAGTCAAAGTATGGGAAATAAAGGAGAGAATCTGCTGTTTAAAGCAAATAATATTGTATTATATGACAAGGATGGAAATTATAAAACAAAGGATGACCAGATTGTACTGGACGGTAAGATCGGATTGGAGAATATCAATCCGGAATTTGGATTCTGCTGGGCACCCAGTCTTACCGACCCTATGCCGAAACAGTTAAAGGCTGTTGTAAATTATGATCAGGTAATGGGGCTGACGGTCTCCGCGAATGATTCGGTGGAGATTGAGGATTTTATGAAAAAAATCAAGCAGGCTCTTGATCTTCCGGAAAACAAACAAAACTATATGGGTATCGAGCTACAGGGTGTAGACTGGGATCAGACGGTGGTATTGGCGTGCATCGGCGTCAATGCGGGATTCAATCGTGTTTCAACAAAAATGAAAGATATCCAATACAACACCCAGAGCGTGTTTACCGGTTTGCAGCCAATGTTCGTATTTATGGTGCTTATGGATATTGATGGGAATATCTCAGTAAAGACCACTCTGGATGCTCAATATCGTGATGAGAATAAGGTCGGAATCAATGTGCAGAAGCAGGGATTTACAGGCGGTTTAGGGACTCAGGCACAGAACAGAGGAGATTTTAATACGGAATTGATGGGATATGATATAAATATTTATAACCATCATGATACGACGCTGGAAGTGTCTTTGAAAACGGAAGGGGCCGCGGATATGGATACCAGCATTGGCATTGGGGCGGGAATCATGTGCCTCGGAATCATGCCGGCGATGCTGAAGGGCAATCTGGGGCTGGAAAATAAACTGGAAGGCTCCGGCGAAATATCGTGGAGCAATAAAGACGGAATCAACTGGCAGGTGGATGGAGAAGCCAGTATGCGTGCGTACATCAAAGCGAGAGCGCTCGTTAAATTGAAGGTGAAAGGAAAAGCTCTGTTCTGGGAGGTTGACAACGGCTTTGACAGAGATTTTGATCTGTGCGATATTACTTTAGCGGAAGAAAAGTGGACTGGTCATGCATCTGGACTGCGGTATGATCCCTCGTGGGAGAAATATCTGAATTACACGGAGGAACAGCTGGCGAAAGAGTTCAAGAAATACGATCCGGGTGTAATTGAACTTGGTTATTACAGACGGCTCCATGAGGTTTATTATTATGACGGAAAAGAAGAGCCTGCGGTAGAGATAATGGATGGGGAATGGTATTATTGGGACTACGATAAAACCGATTCCTCTAACTCGACTGTTATTGTTGTTTCAACTTACGAGGATTACTATGACGGAAAGTGGAATGTTTCAGAAGCTTATCTAGAAGTTCATACAAGACTAAAAGAAGCAATTAAAGGAATTATTACTGAAACGACACTGAAGGATCTGGAAGAAATAGGCACATTCAGTGTATATGACATTGCTCCTGATGGAGGTCCCATGTTGGCTTTCGAATTTGTACCATTTGCAAATCCTAATGTGACGCTGCTCTTAGGAGGAACGGAAAACGGTATGGAAGGGTCAGACGGTTACGAAGTGATGGGCGCATTAAAGGAGCTGGATGGAAAGAAACTGAAGGAAATATGGGAGAGCTATGAAGATGAGGACAGAGCAGCTGAGATGATAGAAGATTATTGCAAAGATAAGCGTATTGATTCGGAAACTTTTGTCAGCATGTCAGTCCAGGCAATGGATATTGAAACGGAATAGCACGGTAAAAGACCCGTGGTCGAAAAAGCACCGCGGGTCTTTTCTATGGCATTCCTTCTCAATTTAAACTCAAGAGATTTTCTTGTGTCCCTTCGGGAGATAGTGTATAATGAAGGCAAATTAAGAATATAAGGAAGGTTGATGAGATGAAAAAACTTGTGATGACGGTTTTGGCAGCGGCGTTGTCCGCTTCCCTGAGCATGACGGCTTATGCGGGAGAATGGAAGCAGGACGGAAACGGCTGGTGGTGGCAGAATGACGACGGCAGTTATCCGGCAAACTGCTGGCAATGGATCGACGCCAACAACGATCAGATCGCGGAATGTTACTATCTCGATGCGAACGGATACTGTCTGATGAACACGGTCACACCGGACAACTGTACGGTCAACGAAAACGGGGCGTGGACCGTCGACGGCGTCGTCCAGACGCAGACCGTAGCCTCCTTTGATGAGCCGATCGTCCGGACTGAAACGACTACATCGCAGACTACCGCCGTATCCAAAAGCAGTTCAGGTTCTTCCAAAAGCACAGCGTCCGGCATTTCCTCGCAGCCGTATGACGGATATACGATCATCGTCAATACAAGCACGAAAAAATATCATGTGCCCGGCTGCAAATCGGTTGGAGATATGAAGAACAAGAACTTCGGCTATGCTGACGACGCCGGATATCTGGAATCGATTGGTTATGTTGCGTGTAAGCGCTGCCATTAAGTTATGAACTTGATTTGAATTAAGAAGGATATTCCACAGGCTGTTTTACTTGCGGGATATCCTTTTTAGCTTTCTGAACATATAGTTGATTTTTCTAAACCAATATGATACTATTTTAGCAAGGTGGGTGAGAGTTCTATGACAACGATAGCTGAACGTTTAAGAACCGGAATGAAGCTTAGGAATTTAAAACAAGCCGATATTATTGAGCGGACAGGAATAAACAAAGGGGCGTTGAGTTCATATTTGTCCGGCAAATATGAGCCAAAGCAGAAAAACCTCCTTTTATTGGCTAAAGCCCTTGATGTCAACGAAAACTGGCTTATGGGCTATGACGTCCCGATGGAAAGAAAGTATTCCGCTTTCCATTCCCCGTCGGATGACGATTGCGGCGCTGCAGCCAGTTCCCACGGTCAGGGCGGCCTCGGTATCTCAAACGGAAACATTGAGAAGCCTGTGGATACGGAGAATGTCATTAAAAAATTGGCGGAAGCCGGTGAGCTTTTTGAGTTTCGGATCAAAGGCAACAGTATGGAACCGAAGATATCAGACGGCGACACCCTGATAGTCCGGAAACAGGACGACGCCAATTCCGGTGATATCGTGATCGCGCTGATAAACGGTTCGGAAGCAACATGCAGGCGCCTAATCAAATTTCAGGAGGGTATCAGCCTTATTTCGCTTAACGCCGATTATGAACCGGGGTTCTATTCCAACAAAGAAATTGCAGAGAAGCAGGTGAGAGTTATCGGCAGGGTGATTGAAAGCCGAAAAAGATGGACTACGCGCAAAAAGTAGCGCCCTCGTCCGCTAAGATAAGGCGCTGCCTTTTGCTGTGTCTATCCGCCGGCGGCTAGGTGTACTCTAGCTTTCGGCTCTCTTGTAAAATATATTATAGTCCATATTCGGGACTATGTCAATAGAAACACCCGGGGTTCCTAACAAAACTGCCCGGCGTCTCCGGCAATATAGTATGCTTAGCTGGGCAGCCGGAGGGACATGCTTCCGCCCACTCCGAATCCTACGGAGAGGGGTGGTAATTATGAGTACATACGAGACGTTTATGATTATATTGACAACCGTCAGTTTAATTGTATCCATTCTCACATATACGCATAAAAAATAGGCCGTCCCACCCTGGAAAAGTGAACAGTCTATTTTTTAGATAATTCTTCGCCAGAGTGGGTGAGACACAGTCACCGTCCTGCCCTGCCAAGTTTAGGAACGGCTATTCTCATAGCTACTAGATTTCGCTGGGACAGGTGAGATGCAGTCATCCTCCGGCTGTTCTGCTAAACATATTATACGACATGCCATGGTTTTTTTTTCAACAGGATTTTGATCCAGAGGGGTCGGACCGGACGGAACCGTTTTTGTATTTTGTCATAAACTACAGGTAAGTGCTCTGGCGGGGAACAGTTCCATGATCTATACGGTTCGGGAAGGAGATACGGTCGATCTGATCGCGGCCGCGACCGGCGCTCCGGTCGAAGACATCATCTATGCCAATCAGATCGCATATCCGTACAGGCTGGCCGTCGGCGAGTCGCTCTATGTACCGTCCGGGGCAAGGACGCGGGAGCGGACGCCGATCCGTTCGTTCGGTTATGTCTATCCGTTTATCGCGGAGACGGTGCTTCAGTCAACGCTTCCGTTTCTGACAGACCTCTATATATTTTCCTACGGCTTTACGCCGGAGGGCGAACTGATCGAACCGCCGGCCGGGGACGCGCATCTGATCGGCGCGGCGGCCGGGGCAGGCGTGGATCCGATCATGGTGCTTACGCCGCTGGATGCGGCCGGACATTTCAACGATAATCTTGTGACGGCAGTCGTCGGGGATCCGGACGTTCAGGAGAGGCTTATATGGAATCTCGGACGTACGCTGCAGGAAAAAGGATACCGGGGGATCAATATAGATTTTGAGTATGTACAGGCCGGTGACCGCGAGGGCTTTGCGGACTTTGTTGACCGCGTGCGCAGGGTCATGAACGTGTTCGGTTATCCGGTGACGGTGGCGCTGGCCCCGAAAACTTCGGCCGATCAGAAGGGACAGCTCTACGAGGGGATCGATTACGCACTCCTCGGCGAGGCGGCCGACGGCGTCATGCTGATGACGTACGAGTGGGGCTATACCTACGGCCCGCCAATGGCGGTCGCCCCGATCAATATGGTGCGGCGCGTCGTCGAATATGCGGTGTCGTCGATCCCGCGAGAGAAGATCAGCCTCGGGATCCCCAATTACGGTTACGACTGGCCGCTTCCGTATACGCGCGGCAAAACAAAAGCCGAAAACATCAGCAGCGCACAGGCTGTGCAGCGTGCGATCGATTTCGGCGTGGAGATCTTCTTTGACGAGACGGCCCGGTCGCCGTATTATCATTACTGGCAGTACGGGATCCGGCATGAAGTCTGGTTTGAAGATGCGCGGAGCATCTCCGCAAAATTTGACCTGATCCGGGAGTTCGGTCTAAGCGGCGCAGGATACTGGCAGCTTATGAATTTTTTCAGGCCGAACTGGCTGCTGATGCAGGAGAGGTTTTCGATCGAAAAATAGGCCATCCGGCGCTGCTTTCGCCGTTTCAGGCCTGCGCGGAGTAAAGGTCATTATAATCGTCTTCCGTGAAACGGTGATAAATGATATGGCAGCCCTCGTCGGAGATGCAGTAACGGAACGCATCCGGCTTTCCGTCCTCGAACCAGACCAGATAATCGAATTCCTCCGGTTCCGCTTCTTCGATATGGACATGGTCAGAGTACTTTCGGAACAGATCCAGGACCTCTTCCATGGTCACGCCGTGTCGCGAAACTGTATTTATTAAGTCGTAAATGAATTCCGAGGCGTCCGTATGACGGTATACATAGTCACCGGCCTGCGGCGGCAGCAGAAAACAGAACCGGTCGCCGCTGTGAGAGATATCCACGGCGCCCAGCCTGTCGCTTACATAGTGTGAGAACCGCTGAAGTTCCGCCTGCATTTCGTTCGTACCGAGATCTGTTTTCAGAAAACGGTTCAGAGACTGCAGCGGATAATACAGGCGGACGGACTCGCTGCGATAGCCGAGCTTGGCCTGTTCTTCTTTCAGACAGTCGATAATGTTGGCTTCCAGTTTTGCGTATTCCATAGGTACCTTCTTTCAAACAATCATTTTACCGCCGGCTGCCGGAAGAGTCAACCGGTATATTTCGGGATACCGGATAATGACTATATTTCGGGATGACGGATAAAGCCGCTGCAGAAATATCGGGCAAAACGAAGGCTTGCTTTGCCTTGCGGACGTGAAAAGAGCGACAGATCAATGATGAAAAAGTGTAGAAAAACATAAATATCAGTAGTATAATATTTACATCTTTTGTATTATTACACGATCGGAAAAAGACAGAAAGGGACGGTGAACAAGATGGAAAACAAACTGCTTGGAAAGCTTCGCGCGGGGGAAAAGACGGTCGGAACGTTTTTCGGCATGGGAAACGCGTCGGTGGCTGAATGTCTCGGCCTTTCCGGGATCGACTATTTTATTATCGACACCGAACACGGGCCGTTTGACGTGGAGAGCGCGATGGAGATCATGCGCGGCGGTGAGCTGGGAGGGACGACCTGCCTGGTGCGCGTCAAGGACGGCACGCGTTCGTCGATCCTGAAAATGCTGGATATCGGGGCGCGCGGCCTGATCATTCCGAACGTACACAGCGTCGCGGAAGTAAAGCAGATCGTCGATTGCGCGAAATATTTCCCGCAGGGGAATCGCGGTTTTTCCCAGGCCCGGAGCGCGGGATACGGCTGCAGCGAAGATGCCGGGCTGCCTCTGGAAGATTACTTTGCCGCCTGCAATAAGGGAACGATGCTGATCCCGCAGTGCGAAACCAGCGGATGCCTCGAACAGATCGAGGATGTCTGCGCGCTGGACGGCGTGGATGGGATCTTTATCGGTCCGTTTGATCTTTCCTGTGCGCTCGGAAAACCGGGACAGTTCCAGACGGAAGAATTTAAGAACGCGCTCGAGAGGGTCCGAAAAGCCTGTAAGGAGCACGGGAAATTCTGCTTCATTTACGCAATGTCCGCGGAGGCGGCCCGGGAATATTTCAGACAGGGCTTCGACAGCGTGGCGATCAGTGTGGACTACAATATCTATATCGACGCGTTCAGAAAACTCACGGAGGCAGCGAAAGCCTGATCCGGAAAAGAAGCCGTGCCCATTTCGGAGCGCGGCTTCCGGTATATCCTGAGGTCATCCGTTTGTCAGTGTGAGACCTCCACTGCGCCAGACTGCCGCTTACATAGTACAGGAACCGGAAGGGCCGTTTTGACTTGCGGATGTGAAAGAAGACGGCAGATCGATGATGAAAAAGTGTAGAAAGACCGCAGTTTCGGTAGTATAATAGTTACATCTTTTTGTATTATTACATGATCGGAAAAGTGTTATGAAGGAGATGATGCGGGTGAGCAGCATTAACTGGAAATATTTTGTTGTGGCTGCGGAGGAACTGAATTTTACGCGGGCCGCAAAGAAACTGTATATTTCACAGCAGTCTCTCAGCAATTATATTGCGAAGCTTGAGTCTGAAGTCGGAATAGAACTGTTCAACCGAAAAAATGCTCTGACACTGACTGCGGCCGGGGAAAGTCTTTATTATAATGCAAAGCAGATCCTGGCGATCGAAGAGCTGGCGCAGAGGGAGATACAGGACATCCGTGATTTCAGAACGGGAAGTTTAAGGATCGGAATATCCGCCCGGCGTGGGGAAAAGATCCTGCCAAAGGTCCTTCCGGAACTGAAAAAGAAGTATCCGGATCTTCAGATCGAACTGGTTGAAAAGAAGCTGAAGGATATCAGAAAAGATCTGATCGAGGGGCGGATCGATCTGATGTTTGGATATGTAGAAGAAAAATCGGACGATATCGTATATGAAACTTATGCGCAGGAGGAGATCCTTGTTCTGATGACAAAATCGATCTGGGACCGCTATATCCCGCTCACTGAGCAGATGAAAATCGTAGGAATGGATCAGGTCCCGCTGGAGAAGTTCAGAAATTGCCCGTTTATTCTCCTTGGTGAAGGGAACTGGATCCAGCAGAAGATAAAGACATACTGCACGCAAAAAAATATAAGCCTTAAGACCGAGATCTGCACCACAAGCATCAATACGGCGGTTGCGCTGGCTATTTCGGGAATCGGAGCAGCTGTCTGCCCTGAAATATACGCGCGCAAAGAATATATTTCCGGGATCTGCAGGGAGCCGGTTTACCGGTTTACGCTGGCTGATTCTATTTTCCGGCCAAAACGGGCGATCCTTTATATGAAAAAAAGATTTTTGCCGAAAACGGCGAGAGATTTCATCGAGATCGTCAGAAAAAATGCCTGACAGCGAAAGATACGCGCGTGGGAAAATAAACTGCCACAGTTAAAAACTGTTGCGCGACAACTAGTAGCTGTTTGAGCCGATCTGCTTTTTGCTATATAATTAACTCATTAGCCCGACAACTTGAGGGATAACCTCAAATATTAAGAAAAAGGAGAGATGAAAATGAAACGAACACTGTCATTTGCTCTGGCTGCGTTACTTGCTGTCTCCCTTGCAGGCTGCGGTCAGTCCGGCAGCGCCGAGCCCGCTGCAACAACGGCGGCCGCCGCGCAGGAGACCACTGCTGCTCAGGAACAGGCAGAACAGGCAGAACCGGAAGCGACCGGTGAGCAGGGTTATCGGGAACATCTGACGATCGCATTCGAGAGCCAGATCACGGACCTTGACCCGCAGGGCGTTGGCAACGCAAACGAGATCCATGCGAAACTGTTCAATATGACGCATGACACGCTTTTCAACTACAACGTGGAGACAGGAGAGATCGACCCGGAACTGGCGACAAGCTGGGAGTGGCTGGATGACGCCTGCACGCAGCTTCATGTTACCCTGCGTGACGACGTTACGTTCCATAACGGAAACAAACTGACGGCCGAGGATGTTGCGTTCACGCTGGATCGCGTTCAAACGGATACACAGATCACGGATTATTATGATCATTGCGAGATCCTTGGCGATCATGAGCTGACGATCGTCCTGAAGTCCGGAAACGTTGACTTCACCTATATTCTTTCCAGACCGTTTGACTCGATCGTTAATAAGGCTGCCGTTGAAGCGGATCCCGATTTTGGCGGTACGATCGGAACCGGCGTATGGATCAATAATCTGGATGGTTATGTAGCCGGCGACCGGATCGAACTGATTCGTAACGATAATTATTGGGGCGAGCTTCCGCCTACCAAGAGCATTACAATCGTCCATATTGCGAATGCGTCTTCCCGTCTGATGGCGCTTGAGAGCGATGAGGTCCAGCTGATCTATAAACTGGAACCGACCGAGATCGAACTTGCAAGAAGCAACCCGGATGTAGAGGTCAATGAATTCGCGACAACGAGACTTTACTATTTTGCATTCAACACGTCCGCGGGTCCTGCCGAAGACGTCAACCTGCGTAAAGCGGTAGCATATGCGATCAACAAGGATGATCTGATCGCGGCGGTAGGCGATACCGGAGCGGAAGTCGCCAAGACATTCTACGGCAACGCGATGTCTTACTATACCGAAGAATTTGACGAAGATATTACCTATGATCCGGAGAAGGCAAAAGAGTATGTTGCTCTTTGCGGAAATAATACGTCTCTGAAACTGATGGTCAATACGAGCGACAATATCTTCAAGACTCTGAGCGAGGTCATTCAGGAAGAGCTCAGACAGGTCGGGATCACGATGGAGATTGAAGAAGTAGACAGCGCCGGTATCTCCGCAAACACCAGATATGATACCGCGACTCATGAGGCTATGCTTTACAGTATCGGACTGAACACATGGGATTCCGATATGGGCCGTCTGTTCAGCGTCGGTACCAACTCCAACAAGGCGATCGTAGACGACTCCCGTATTTCGGAGCTCCTGCTTGAAGGAAGCGCGTGCGTGGATCCTGCTGAACGCGGCGAGTATTACAAGGAGATCCAGGCGATCAACAACGATCAGTGCTACTATCTGCCTCTGTATTACTGCAGCACCACGATTGCGTACCATGCAGGCTTGCAGGGTATTACGATCAACCCGACAGGCTACTTTGATTATTCTCAGATCTGCCTGCCCGAATGATTTTCTTTAAGCGTCCTTAAATAGCGATTCTGGGCCGGAGACTGCGGAGCCGATTGTGGTTTGCGGTTTCCGGCCCTGCGTTTAAAGGATTCCGCAATGATTTTCAGATAGGAGAAATTATGCATAGATACATAATCAAACGCATCCTTATGCTGATTCCTGTTATTGTGGGCGTTTCGCTGCTGGTTTTTGTCATGATGGACATGGCTCCCGGGACAGTTGTGGATATCATCGGCGGTGAGATGAGCACGGAGGAACTGGCAGAGCTGAATCATCAGCTCGGATACGACCGGTCTGTTTTTTACCGGTATTTTCTTTATATGAAGGACCTGCTGCACGGCGATCTGGGCACGTCTTTCATTTATAAAATGGATGTCTGGGACCTCTATATGCAGAGACTCCCTGCAACGCTGGAACTGGCGGGAGCGTCGGTACTGCTTGCGATTCTCCTTTCAATACCGCTTGGCATCAAAGCTGCGACCGGGCACGGAGGACTTACGGACAATGTCAGCATGGTGGCGGCTCTTCTGGGTCTGTCGATGCCGAACTTCTGGCTGGGCATGATGCTGATCGTCCTTTTTTCGAACCGTCTGGGATGGCTTCCGTCTTACGGAGCTACGGACGGCATCAAGAGCCTGATCCTGCCTGCCCTTACCATCGGTACCGGCCTGATGGCCACCCTGACGAGAACGACCAGATCCAGTATGCTTGACGTTCTGCGTGCCGACTATCTGCGCACCGCACGTTCCAAAGGCGTGCCGGAAAAGAAGGTCGTCAGCAAACATGCGCTGAAGAACGCGCTGATCCCGATCATTACGATCATTGGCACCCAGCTTGGAAACGCCGTCGGCGGCGCGGTCGTTACGGAGAATGTATTTGCGTGGCCCGGCGTCGGACGGCTGATCATCGATGCGATCAACCAGCGCGATACGACCACTGTAACCGGTTGTATTATTATGACAACGGTTATGATCTGTGTCATCATGATGGTGGTGGACATCATATACGCTTTCGTGGATCCCAGGCTGCGGGCACAGTACGCTTCGGGTAAAACGAGAAAAAGAGCGCCAAAGGTGCGGGGAGGTGAAGCGGCATGAGTAAAAATACGGAATCTGTTTCCCGGAAGTACCGTAAGCGCGGTAAGCTCGGAGAGATCTGGCATCATTTTAAAAAGAATAAAGGTGCGATGGCCGGTCTGATCATCCTGATCGTCATGTTTGCGGTAGCCCTGACGATCGATTTCTGGCTGGATCAGGAAAAAGTTATCGGCCAGAATATCCGTGAGAAACTGCAGTCCCCGAATGCGGCTCACTGGTTCGGAACGGATGAGATGGGCCGCGATATGTTCTGGCGCGTTGTATACGGTTCCCGCTATTCCCTTGCAATCGGATTTGTTGCCGTGATCGTGTCGCTGATCGTCGGTGTTCCGCTCGGAGCGGCCGCCGGATATTACGGAGGAAAGATCGAGGGACTGATCATGCGTGTCACCGACATCTTTTCGGCTATCCCGTCTATCCTGATGGGCGTTGTTATCGTTTCGATCCTTGGAGGCAGTACGATCAATCTGATGATCGCGGTCGGTATTTCATCGGTCCCGAATTTTGTGCGCATTACGCGCGCGGCGGTTCTGACGGTTAAAAACGAAGAATATGTGGAAGCGGCCCGTGCGCTTGGAAAGACGGATATGTATATCATATTCCGGCATATCCTGCCAAACTGCCTGTCTCCGATCATTGTGCAGACTACGCTCCGCGTGGCCAGCGCCATTGTATCCGCCTCCAGTCTGAGTTTCCTCGGACTCGGCATCAAGCCGCCGTCTCCGGAATGGGGCGCGCTCCTTACGGCCGGGAAAACCTATATCCGCGGATACAGTTACCTTTGCCTGTTCCCGGGACTTGCGATCATGATCACGGTTCTGGCTTTCAATATGGTCGGAGACGGACTGCGTGACGCAATGGATCCGAAGCTTAAGAGATAAGGAGGAGACCGGCATATGAGTGAAATTCGGCCAAAGGATACGGTGAACGACGATTCCACCGTACTGGACATACAGAATCTGACGGTCTATTATGAACTGGAAGACGAGACTGTGAAAGCCGTCAATGATATTTCCATTAAACTGGGTAAAAAACGTATTCTTGGATTGGTTGGAGAGACAGGTGCGGGTAAGACCAGCACGGCGCTGGCCATTCTGAATCTGCTTCCAAACCCGCCCGGAGTTATCAAGAGCGGGAGCATCCATGTATGCGGAAACGATATGCTGAATCTGTCCCAGAAGGAGCTTGAGGAGATCCGCGGCGGCACGGTCTCCATGATCTTTCAGGATCCCATGACCAGCCTGAATCCCGTATATTCCGTAGGCGACCAGATCGCAGAAAGCATTGAGCTTCATGAAAAATGTTCAAGAGCGGAGGCATGGGATAAAGCTGAAGAGATGCTGGAGCTGGTAGGGATCCCCAGGGAGAGGATCCACGAATATCCGCATCAGTTTTCGGGAGGCATGAAACAGCGTGTCGTGATCGCGATCGCCCTGGCCTGCAATCCCAAGCTTCTGCTGGCGGACGAGCCGACGACGGCGCTGGACGTTACCATTCAGGCGCAGGTTCTCGACATGATGTGCGATCTGAAACAAAAATTTGATACTGCCATGATCTTCATTACGCATGACCTGGGCATTGTCGCGGAGATCTGCGATGAAGTCGCCGTTATGTATGCGGGCCGCATCATTGAACAGGGAACTCTCGAGGAAGTCTTTAACAGCACAAAGCATCCGTATACGGAGGGGCTGTTTAACTCTCTTCCGGACATTGAAAACCGTGAGGCGGAGCTGCATCCGATCCAGGGCATGATGCCGGATCCGACGAAACTTCCGGAAGGATGTGCGTTCGCCCCGAGATGTCCGTACGCACGTCCGGAGTGTATCAGCACACCGCAGACGGAGAGGAGTTTCAGCGAAACGCATAAGGTCCTGTGTTCGGCGTACGACGATCCGTCTTTCCGCATTAAACGAGAGGAGCGCTGATGATGGCAGATAATATTCTGGAAGTTAATCATCTGAAAAAATATTTCAAAACAAACCGAGGCATGCTTCATGCCGTGGATGATATCACGTTTAAACTTGAACGGGGAAAAACGCTGGGAATCGTCGGCGAGTCCGGCTGCGGGAAGTCAACTACCGGACGGTGCATCCTGCGCCTCATCGAACCGACGGATGGCGAGGTGATCTTTGAGGGAGAGGATATCGTCAGACTGAGCCGCAGGCAGATGCGCGAAAAATGTTCTGAAATGCAGATCATCTTTCAGGATCCTTTTTCCTCTTTGAACCCGCGAAATACCGTTATGGAAACGATAGCGGAGGGCGTTCGGGTACAGAAAAAGTACCGCACGCCGGAGCAGGTGGAAAAACGTGTGCTGGAGCTGATGGAAACGGTCGGTCTGGCAGAACGTCTGATCAACAGCTATCCGCATGAACTGGACGGAGGGCGCAGACAGAGGATCGGCATTGCCCGGGCTCTGGCCGTCGAACCGAAACTGATCATATGCGACGAGCCGGTATCCGCGCTGGATGTTTCCATTCAGGCGCAGATCCTGAACCTGCTCAAGCAGCTTCAGAAACAGCTTGGGCTCACCTACATTTTTATTTCGCATGACCTGGCGGTAGTCAACCATATTTCGGATGAGATCATGGTCATGTATCTCGGACAGACCGTAGAGAAAGCTCCTTCCGCGGAACTGTTCCGCAATCCGGTCCATCCGTATACGAAAGCGCTGCTTTCGGCGATCCCGATCCCGAGAGTGGGAGCCAACAAAGGCCGCATTCCGCTGAAAGGCGAGATCACCTCACCCATCGATCCGGGTGACGAATGCCGGTTTGCAAAACGCTGTCCGTATGCTTCCGATGTATGCCACGGCAGCTGTCCGAAACTCCGGGAGATCGGAGAGGGGCATTTTGTGGCATGCCATTGTTTCCCGCAGTAAAACGGATTTGTTGTGAGAGGTGTCAGAATGGATATCTTAAATAAAATTGTCCGGCTTTCGGATGAGGGCGAACGGCATACGATCGAGATCCGCAGGAAGATCCACCGGAATCCGGAACTGGCGTTTCATGAGACCGAGACATGCCGCCTGGTGAGATCGGAGCTGGACCGTATGGGTATTTCCTGGAAGGCAAGCCCGGTGGAAACCGGTACGATCGCCGAGATCGACAGCGGAAAGCCCGGGAAGCTGCTTCTTTTACGGGCGGATATGGACGCGCTTCCGATCCAGGAACAGACGGTGCTTCCCTATGCGTCCGAAAATCCGAATGTCATGCATGCATGCGGGCATGACGCACATACCGCAAATCTTCTGGCGGTTGGGAAAATTCTGAACGAGATGAAAGAAGACTGGCGCGGGCGTGTAAAACTTGTGTTTCAGCCGGCGGAAGAACGGGGCGGAGGCGGCCGCGAAATGATTAAAAACGGCCTGTTTGACGAGATCCCGGATGCCTGTATTGCGATGCACACCGATGTGAATCCTCAGGGCGTCATTACGATCGGAAAGGGCAGCGTTACCGCGTTTTCCGACGGATGCGAGATCGTGATCCACGGAAGATCCACGCACTCGTCAAAACCGGAAACGGGAGTTGACGCTGTTCAGATCGCGGCAGCCGTGATAACGGCCCTGTATCAGATCACAGCGAAAAATGTAAGCCCGCTTGCCTCGTCGACGCTGAACGTCGGAATGATCTCCGGCGGGTTGGGACGCAACATTGTAGCGGACAAGGTCACGATGCAGGTCATGACGCGGAACGATACGAAAGAGTCCCGCAGGGCCATGTTTGACAGCATCGAAAGGATCGCGTCGGGGATTGCCTCGGCTATGGGAGGAACGGCAGAAATAACGTTCCGCGAGGGATACTCTTCCGTTTATAATGACGAAGCCCTTTCGGATTTTGTTGCGGATGTTATACAGGAGAACGCAAAGCAGCTTTATGAGGGGATCGGGGAGATCCCGAAGGATTTCCTGCGGACAGGGAACCGATTCCAGCTTGGAGCGGAGGACTTCGGGTTCTACGCACAGAAAGCGCCGTCCTGTTTTATCCGTGTGGCGACCGGAGCCTATGCCCCGGCGCATAATGAAAAATTCCAGATCGACGAAGCGTATATCAAACTTTTTACAAGGATCATGAGCCTGCTGGCGATCCGATATCTGCAGTAAGAAAGGAAACCAACCATGGGATTCAACGAAAAGGCGCACGCCTACATCGCGGCGAAATACTATGTACATCTGACGGAACGGTTCGGAGAGAGAGGAAAGGCGGCGTTTCTGCATGCCACGCGCTATTATGCGGAGCAGCGCGGCCGCCGCATGGCGCAGCGCGCGATCCGCGACGGACAGCCGCTGACTTATGAGACGTACTGCAGGTACGGCGAATGGGTCAGTACGGAGGAGATCCGGGAAGCGGGCGCTGCAAACAGCATGACGGTCGCCGAAGTCAGCCCGGATTACGTCATGCATATCCATGTGTGCCCGTGGCACGAGCAGTTTAAGGAGATGGGTCTCGCGGAAGCCGGAGTGCTTTACTGCAGCGACCTTGACGCCTCGATCTGCCGCGGATTCAATCCCGAGATCAGCTACCGTACCCTGCAGACGCTGCACGATCACGATTACTGTATCCAGGTGGTAGCGGATGCGGGGCTTTCGGAAGGCCAGACGATCGCGAAAAATCCGGCGGGGCTCAAATCGTTCGAGTACCATTGCGCGCACTCTTACTGGTCCTACCGCGAGGTAGCGGTCTCGGTCTTCGGAGCGGAAGGCAAAGAACTGAGCGATAAGGTCCTGAGGGACTTTGAAGCGGATCACGGGCGCGAAATGGCGGACATACTTAAGAGTTATGAAGGAACGAATTTCAACGTGATCTGAAAACAGATCCGGCGGCCCGGTTCCGGATGAGACATCCGGCCCGGCCGCCGCTTTTTTACTGAAGTGTTTTAAAGAATGATACCGTTTTTTGTATTTTTCCCATAAGCGAATCAAACATCTGCGGCGTGAGCGACTGTGCTCCGTCGCAGAGCGCTTTTTCCGGATTATTATGGACTTCGATCATCAGACCGTCCGCGCCCGCGGCTATGGCTGCCAGAGAAAGCGGCTCGACCAGCGCGCGGATGCCCGACGCGTGGCTGGGATCGATGATGACCGGAAGATGGCTTTTCTGTTTCAGGACTGGGATCGCGGAGATATCGAGCGTATTGCGGGTCGAGGTCTCGAAGGTGCGGATCCCGCGTTCGCAGAGGATGACCTTTTCGTTCCCGCCCGCCATGATATACTCGGCGCTCATCAGCAGCTCGTCGATCGTGTTTGCCAGTCCGCGCTTCAGAAGGACCGGTTTGTCGAGTTTGCCGAGCTCTTTTAACAGCTCGAAATTCTGCATGTTGCGCGCGCCGACCTGGATCACGTCCACATCATCGAAAAGGTGAAGATGCTCGGCGCTCATGATCTCGGTCACGACCGGAAGTCCGGTCTCCTTTTTGGCTTCCAGAAGAAGATCAAGACCCTGCTCATGCAGCCCCTGGAACGCGTAGGGGGAAGTGCGCGGCTTGAATGCGCCGCCGCGCAGCAGGTGCGCGCCGGAGCGCTTTACATCCTCCGCCACCTCCGTGATCTGCTCTTTTGTCTCGATCGAGCACGGTCCGGCGATGACCTGGAAATGTCCGCCGCCGATCTTGCGCCCGCAGACGTCGATGACCGTGTCCTCCGGATGCATGGAGCGGTTGGCTTTTTTATACGGCTCGCGGATCCGGCGCACGTCCTCCACGACGTCCAGCGCACGGAGCCAGTCTTCGTGGATGCTGGATGTATCGCCGATCAGCCCGATCAGCGTCGCCTCCGCGCCTTCGGAGAGATGAAGCCCGAAGCCGCGCTCTTTTAACGATATTTTAAGTTCTTCAACCTTCTGTGGGTTTGCGTTTGGTTTCAGAATAATGATCATAATAAAACTCTCCCGTGGTGCCTGTTCAGTCCCATACGATACTGGACGCAATAATGTTTACGCAGCGTTCGATACCCAGCTTTGCGCTGTTTAAACAGAGATGGTAATTTTTGGATTTTCCCCATTCGTTTCCGCTGTAATACTGATAATAATCGCGGCGCTTTGAATCGACGGAACGGATACGCGCTTCCATCTGCTTGCGGGTCAGGTTCAGATCCGCGTCAAGCTCCATCAGACGGTCGACGCGACGTCTCATGCTCGCGCAGATAAAGACCTGAAACGGGTCTTCCGCGATCACATCCGAACACCGGCCGATGATCACGCAGGGCCCTGCCTGTGAGAGCCGTTTGATGACCCGCGACTGGATCACAAAGAGCTGGTCGGAAACGGGAATTTCGTAATCTGATGCAAGAGGGTCCATCATCGCGTATTCGTAATTGATCCGTTCCAGCTTCCCGATCGCTTCATCGTTCGCCTGGAACACATCCTCGGAGATGTTGCTGTCTTCCGCCGCCAGAGCGATCAGTTCCTTGTCATAAAAGGGAATGTTGAACTTCTGAGCAAGACGGTATCCGATCTCGCGGCCTCCGCTGCCGAACTCGCGGCTGATGGTGATGACTTTACTCATTTGTAAATCGCCCCTTTCGCACTTATCATATCACAAATTTTTTGTTTTTCAAATATTTTTATGTTTTTTGCGGCAGGTAAGTTGTGGAGAGTAGATTTTTTTAAAATTATGTGCTAGGATAAAAAACATAATTTGAAAGGCAGGACGAATTATGAAAATCAAGGACATTCTCGCGCAGGAAAAACCTGTGCTTTCATTTGAAGTATTTCCGCCGAAAAAGGAGGATGCATACGCGTCCGTAGAGCATGCGGTCAACGAGATCGCAAAGCTGAATCCGTCGTTTATGAGCGTCACTTACGGCGCGGGAGGCGGGACAAGCCGCTATACGGTCGATATCACATCCCATCTGCTTCATCAGTACGGAGTGACGGCGATGGCGCATCTGTCCTGCGTCTCCTCGACGAGGGAGCATGTGCGGAACATGGTGGAACGGATCCGTGAGAACGGGATCGAAAACATCCTGGCGCTCCGCGGCGATATTCCGGCCGACGGAAAGATCGAGCACGATTACCGCTATGCGTGCGAATTGATCCGGGATCTCAAGGAACTCGGTGATTTCTGCATCGGAGGGGCGTGCTATCCGGAGGGCCATCCGGAATCGCCCAACAAGGCGGAGGACATCCGGCACCTGAAGGAGAAAGTGGACGCCGGCTGCGACTTCCTGACCACGCAGATGTTTTTCGACAACAACATTTTTTACAACTTCCTCTACCGGGCGCGGGAGAAGGGGATCACGGTCCCGATCGTGGCCGGCATCATGCCGATGACGAACGCAAAGCAGCTCAAGCGGACGCTGGCGCTCTCGGGAACGTATCTGCCGACGCGGTTCAAGATGCTTCTGGACAAGTTCGGGGATAACCCGGCGGCCATGAAACAGGCCGGGATCGCCTATGCGACGGAGCAGATCATAGACCTGGTGGCGAACGACGTTCACGCGATCCACATCTATACGATGAACCGCCCGGAGGTCGCGGCGCAGATCAAGAGCAGCCTGTCGGAGATCATCGTGTAGAAAAAGCGCGTCCGGCGGGAGGCGGTGCGAACGGAAAGATTTTTAGAAACTGGGAACGATCATGGAAATTGACAGGAAAGAGACGATCCGTTATTTGGGATACGGGGCGCATGATCCCGACGAAACGGTGCTGAATTTAATCGAAGAATGCGGGAGGGAACTCGCCGAAGCGGCCCAGTGCCGGTCGCTGATGCGTGAATTCCCGCTGGTACTGGGCGCGGACGGATCGATCGACGGCGGCTGTTTTCGGACCGTCAGCAGGAATCTGTCCCGCAACCTCGGCGGGTGCGGATCGGTGCTGGTCATGGCCGCGACGCTTGGAAACGGCGTGGACCGTCTGCTCTCGCGATACGGAAAGCTGCATGTGGCGAAGGCCGTTGTGATGCAGGCTGCGGCCGCGTCGATGATCGAGGCGTACTGCAACGAACTGTGCCTTGAATGGAAAACGCAGTATGAGGCGAAGGGACTTTATCTGCGGCCACGTTTTTCACCCGGGTACGGAGATTTTCCACTTACCTGTCAGAGGGAGATTTTGGACGGGCTCGAGGCGTCGAAGCGGGTCGGCATCACGCTGACGGACAGCCTTCTGATGCTGCCGTCAAAATCGGTGACGGCGGTGATTGGCGTCAGCACAAACCGGGAATTCTGTGTCATTGAAGGCTGTGAGGCGTGCGGGAAAACGGACTGCGCGTACCGGAGGAATTAAAATGGGTATTCTTGAGGAGATCAGAACGAGACGGATATTTTTTGACGGCGGCATGGGGAGCCTCCTGCAGGCGCAGGGGCTTGGACCGGGCGAGTTCCCGGAAACGTGGAACCTGCGTTATCCGGAGCGGATCGTAAACGTGCATCTGGACTATCTGAACGCGGGAGCCGATATCGTAACGACCAATACGTTCGGGGCGAACCGCTTTAAATTCAGGGAAGAGGACGGCTGCGGCGTGAAAGAGATCGTTGCGGCGGCGGTCGCCAACGCGCGAAAGGCGGTCGAAACGGCGGGGCACGGTTATGTCGCGCTGGACATGGGCCCGACCGGAAAGCTGCTTAAGCCTTACGGCAGCATGGAATTCGAGGAAGCCTGCGACGTTTACCGCGAGGTGGTAACGGCCGGAGCGCGGGCGGGAGCCGATCTCATCATCATCGAGACGATGGGCGACAGCTACGAGCTCAAGGCAGCGGTGCTGGCGGCGAAGGAGGCGTCCGCGCTGCCGGTGTTCGCTACGGTAACGCTGGACGAAAAAGGGAAAATGCTGACCGGCGGAAACGCGGAGTCGGTGACGGCGCTCTTGGAGGGCCTGGGGGCCGACGTGATTGGTCTAAACTGCGGCCTCGGCCCGGTTCAGCTTTTGCCTTTTATTAAGGAAATGACGGCCGTGGCCTCCGTTCCGGTCATGGTGAACCCCAACGCGGGGCTTCCGAGGAGCGAGAACGGGACTACGGTTTACGATATCGATTCCGACGCGTTTGCGGCGGCGATGACGGAGATGGCGAAAGCGGGCGTTTCGGTGCTGGGCGGCTGTTGCGGCACGACGCCGGAGCATATCAGAAAGACGGTCGCGGCGTGTAAGGACATTCCGCTTCCTGTGATCACGGACAAGGGACGCACGGTGATCTCGTCCTACTCGCACGCGGTGAGCTTCGGAGGACGGCCGGTCATTATCGGCGAGCGGATCAATCCGACCGGAAAGCCGCGTTTCAAACAGGCGCTCAGAGAGCACGACCTGAATTATATCCTGAACGTCGGGGCCGCGCAGCAGGAGAGCCGCGCCGATGTCCTCGACGTGAACGTGGGGCTGCCGGAGATCGACGAACCGGCGATGATGGAGGACGTCGTGAAAGAGCTGCAGAGCGTTCTCGACCTGCCCCTGCAGATCGACACCTCGGATATCGCCGCGATGGAACGGGCGATGCGCATTTATAACGGAAAGCCGCTGATCAACTCGGTGAACGGAAAACGCGAGGTCATGGATGCGGTGTTTCCGTTGGTGAAGAAGTACGGCGGCGTGGTCGTCGCGCTCTGCCTCGACGAGGACGGGATCCCGCAGACGGCAGACGGGCGGATCACGATCGCAAAAAAGATCTATGAGACGGCCGCGTCCTACGGGATCGCGAAGAAGGACATTCTGGTGGACGCGCTCTGTATGGCGGTCAGCTCCGACAAAAACGGCGCGCTGACGACGCTGGAGACGGTGCGCCGGGTGCATGACGAGCTCGGCGGGAAGACGGTTCTCGGCGTTTCAAACGTATCGTTCGGACTGCCGATGCGCGAACACATCAATTCCGCTTTTTTCCTGGCGGCCCTGCAGAACGGGCTGTCCGCCGGGATCATCAATCCCAACTCGGAGGCGATGATGGCGGTTTACGACAGTTTTCTTGTCCTCACGGCGCAGGATGAAAACTGTGCGCGGTACATTTCGGTCTACGCGGCGCGCGAGGCGCAGAAAAAGGCCGCGAAGGAGAGGGAAAAACAGGCGCGGGCCGGGAATGCGGCGCAGGCTGGCGGCCCCGGGGGCACGGGAATAGCCGGGACTTCGGGAACGGCAGGGGCAGCCGGAACCGGAAATTCAGGAAATGCAGGCGCAGCTCCGGGCGCGGCAGTCGCGGGAGCGGCAGGCTCCGACCATGCAGTTTCGGGGACCGGCGGCGCTTCGGACGGCGACGTGTCGCCGCTGAAAAGAAGTATTCTGCGCGGAATGACGGCCGCGGCCGCCGAAGCGGCGCGCAGCGCGCTTCTGTATGACGACGCGCTGACGGTCATCAACCGCGAGATGATCCCGGCGCTGGATACGGTCGGCAAGGGCTTCGAGGCCGGAACGGTATTCCTGCCGCAGCTTCTGATGAGCGCCGAGGCGGCGAAGGCCGCGTTTGCGGTCGTGAAGGAAAAGCTGGCGGCCGAGGGAGGCGTCGAGGAAAAGCGCGGAAAGGTCATTCTGGCGACGGTCAAGGGAGATATCCATGATATCGGAAAGAACATCGTCAGGGTCCTTCTGGAAAACTACAGCTTTGAGGTGATCGATCTCGGGCGCGACGTGCCGCCGGAGACGATCGTGAAAGCGGTGGTCGCCGACCACATACCGATCGTCGGCTTGAGCGCGTTAATGACGACGACGGTGCCCTCGATGGCGGAGACGATCCGGGCGCTCAGAAAAGACGCCCCGTGGGTGAAGATCATGGTGGGCGGCGCGGTCCTAACCCAGGAATACGCGGATTCCATCGGCGCGGATGCGTACTGCAGGGACGCGATGGCGTCGGTGAACTACGCGATACAGGTGACGGAAGAAGGGCAGCACGGCTGATCTAAAGAACAGATATATACGATATAGACAAAACAGCATGGGGATATTCCTGTGCTGTTTTTTGTGCGCCGTCGGGCGCACAGCAAAAAGGCAGCCGGGAGAAACGTCTGTTTCTCTCCAACTGCCCATTGAGTTCCATTCCCATACGGCGGCATCTTTATTTTCCGAACAGGTCACTATGCGTCCCGGTGCGGGCCAGCGTCAACACCAGCACATCGTCCTCAATGCGGTAGACCAATAACCAATCCGGCTGGATGTGGCATTCCCTGTGCCCTGCCCAATCGCCGCTTAGTTCATGGTCTTTGTTTTTCTTCGGCAGTGTCTCGCCACGCGACAGTGCCCGAATAATATCATCCAGCAGCTCTATATCGAGATGGCGTTTCATTGCCAGCTTGTAGTCCTTTTTGAATCTGGTAGTCCAGACAATATCCCGGTTCATCGTTTCAGCTCCCGGAGTGCTTCTTCCACA
>CANQGL010000023.1 GCA_947623185.1 uncultured Lachnospiraceae bacterium | reverse complement strand
GGCTGGTCGGCTTGCAGGAGACATAGACGATGCGGTCCACCCCGTAGGCGATGATCTTCGGCAATGCCTTCGGGTGGATCCCGTCGCGCGGCGGGTCGAGGACGATCAGATCGGGGCGTTCCGGCAGCGTATCGAGGACCTTCAAGACGTCTCCCGCGATAAAGCTGCAGTTGGCAAGGCCGTTTTGCTCTGCGTTTTCTTTCGCCGCCTCCACCGCCTCGGGGACGATCTCCACGCCGGTCACATGATTTGCGACTGGGGCCAGGATCTGGGCGATCGTGCCGGTCCCGCTGTACAGATCGAAAATATTCCGTCCCTCCGTCGCGCCGGCGTAGCCGCGCACCGTCTCATAGAGCACCTCCGCGCCGAAGGAATTGGTCTGGAAAAACGAGAACGGCGTGATCCGAAACGTCAGCCCGAGCAGTTCCTCGAAGAAATGGTCCTGGCCGTAGAGCACGTCGGTCCCCTCGTTTAGAACGACATCTGCGAGACTGTCGTTTTTTGTATGAAGGATCCCCGCAAAATGCCCTTCGAGCGGCAGAGCGAGCAGGCGGTCGCGCCATCCGGCAAGCAGCGCCGCTTCGTCAAAAGGCGCGGGCGCTCCCGTTCCTTTGGAAGTCTCGGCGAGCTCCGACGGCTCCGTCCGATCCGCGGCGGCTGATATTTCAAAATCCGTCTGCGTCGTCGTGACCAGCGATACCAAAATTTCCCCCGTCCTTGCGCCGCGGCGCACCAGAAGATGACGCAGGTATCCCTTATGGGTCTGCTTTTTTAAGAACGGCGTTCCCTGTTCCGTAAAATAGGCGAGCGTCTCCGAAAGGATCCGGCGAAAGTCCTCATGGACGATACGGCATCCGCCGACCGTCACGATGTCGTAAAAGCTGCCGCGCCTATGCATCCCCAGAGCCAGCGGGCCGTCTTTTTCCTCATCGCCGAAGGAAAACTCCATTTTGTTCCGGTATCCCTCCGGGACAGGGCTCCCTTTGATCCCCTCAAAAACCGTACCGGCATCCATGACGTCCGCAAGAAGGTCCCGCACCTGGCTTTCCTTTAGTTTCAGCTGTTCCTCATAGGGAAGCGACTGGTAAACGCAGCCGCCGCACGTTCCCGCGTGCGGGCAGCGCGGAGCCGGGTATTCCGCCTCCGATCTTTTCAGGACGCGCAGCAGCCTTGCCTCGCACTTTCCCTTCCGTCGTTTCGCGACCGCGGCCTCGATCTCCTGCCCCGGCAGGACATTCTTTACAAAGATCTTCTCTCCGTCCGCATGCAGGATCCCCCTGTTGGGAAATTCCAGCTTCTCCACGGTCCCGGTAAAGATATCGCCTTTTTTCATATCGTATCCCTTCGTCTCCCCGCGCGGCATTTAAACCGCAAAAAGGAGGCCGCAGACCTTTCGGTCCGCTGCCTCCCTGATCTCAACCTCAGTTACTCGGCTTTTTCTTCCTTTTCGCCGGTCTCTTCTCCGGATTCTTCCTTCTTTGATTCTTCCTTCTTCGGCTCTTCCTCATCCTCAAAGAAATCGTCGTCAAAATCGTCGTCGTCAAAGTCGTCCTCGAAATCTTCGAGGTAATCCGGCGTAAAGAAACGGTATACTCCGTATGCGATGGCCGCAACAGCCGCTATCGCGCCGATGATCGCAAGCGCCCAGAGAATACAGTTCTTTCTCTTTTCGTCTTCTTCCCGTCTGTGGAGCAGCTCGTTCAATCTGGACATGTTGACCAGTTCCTCCATCTTATTTAACGCATCCTTCCCCATTCCGTCAAATCTGTTCATACTGCACTTCCTTTCAAAAATATTTTTGTCAGGTCATAATCGTTCTGATACCAGTATAGCATTTTTTTTGCGATTTTACTATCCTATTTTTAACTTTTTTCCGTCTTTTTTAAATCGGCGAACGATGCGTACATTTTGCGGACGCCCACCTGATCGAATTCTACCGTTACCTCGTAATCCTTACCGCCGTCCGCTATTTTCAGCACGGTCCCCTCGCCGAACTTCCGGTGGCAGACCCGGTCCCCCTCGCCGTAAGCGAGCGAATCCGCTTTCTGAACGGTAAATGCCTTGCCGAACGAGGGCTTTGACCCGAATACGCTCACACCCCTGGAACGTTCCCACGGCAGGCCGCTTTCTCCCTGCTGCTCCCACGGAAGGCTGCTCCCATAGGGACTGTTTTTCGCCGTTCTGCGCCCCGCGTAGACGGAATCCTCCTGTTCTTCGCGGTCCAAAAGCTCCTCCGGGATCTCGTCGACGAACCGGCTGATTCGGCTCATGCGTACCTCGCCGCGGGTCATCCTCTGTCTCGCCGCCGTCAGCGTGAGCCTCTTTTCGGCCCTCGTGATCCCCACATAACAGAGACGGCGCTCCTCCTCGACCGCCTCCTCGTCCTCGGAGAGCGACAGCGCGCTGGGGAACAGGCCGTCCTCCATCCCGCTCATGTAGACGAACGGGAACTCCAGGCCCTTTGCGGAATGCAGAGTCATCAGGAGCACGCGGTCCTCGCTGTCGTCCATGCTGTCGATGTCCGCGACCAGAGCGACCTCTTCCAGAAAACCGTCGAGGCTCGGCTTCTCCGCGTTTTCCCAGTAGTCGGCCGCCTTGCTGATAAGCTCCTCGATGTTCTCCTGCCTCGACTGGGCCTCGACTTCGCCCTCTTCCAGGAGCTCATCCCCGTAGCCGGTCTCGGTCACGATCCGTTCGATCAGGTCTCCGGCCGTCATTCCGTCGGCGGCCATGTGCCGGAAGTTTCCAATCAGATCCGTGAATTTATCGATCTTTGCAGCCGCCTTTCCGATGCCCGCCACCGCGCCGATCCGCAGAAGCGCGTCGAAAAAGCTCATGTCGTTGACCGCCGCGAACACATTGATCTTCGCGATCGTCGCCGCGCCGATACCGCGCTTCGGGATGTTGATGATCCGCTGGGAAGCCAGATCGTCGCGACCGTTCGCGATCGTTTTCAGATATGCCAGGATGTCCTTGATCTCCTTGCGCTGATAGAAGTTCACGCCGCCGACCAGCCGGTAAGGCACGTTGTAGGCGATGCATTTTTCCTCGAGCAGGCGCGATTGCGCGTTCGTCCGGTACAGCACGGCATAGTCCTTCCATGGACCGCCGCTTTTTATGATATCGCGCACGACCCCCTCCGCCTCGTCGTAGGCGGTGTCGTAGATCTTAAACCGCACCGCGGTCCCCGTCTCGTTCTCGGTCCAGAGCGTCTTTTCCTTGCGGCCCGCGTTGTTGCGGATCACTCCGTTGGCGGCGTTGAGGATCGTCTTGGTCGAGCGGTAATTCTGTTCGAGCCGTATGACCTTCGCGCCCGGAAACGCCTCCTCGAAATTGAGGATGTTGCGGATGTTGGCGCCGCGGAAACGGTAGATCGACTGGTCGTCGTCGCCGACCACACAGATGTTGCGGTACTTTGCCGCCAGCTGGCTCACGAGCTTAAACTGCACCGTATTGGTGTCCTGGTACTCGTCCACCATGATGTAACGGAACCGTTCCTGATAATAGTCCAGCACTTCCCCGCAGTTCTCAAAAAGCTCAACGGTCTTTACCAGCAGATCGTCGAAATCGAGAGCGTTGTTCTTTTTAAGCTGTCTCTGGTACTCTGCGTACAGCTCCGCCACCTTCTGCGCGTGAAAGTCTCCCGAAGCGCGGGCGTTGAGAAGGAACTCCTCCGGCGTGACGAGCTCGTTCTTTGCGGCGGAGATCTCCGCCAGAACGCCGCGCTCCTTTATGTACTTCGACTCCACGTTCATGGTCTTAAAGATCTGCTTCATGAGCGCGCGGGAATCGTCGGAGTCGTAGATCGAAAATCCGCTCTCGTAGCCGAGGTTTTCGATAAACCGCCTGAGGATCCGGACGCAGAGCGAGTGGAAGGTGCTGACCCAAACGCTGTCTGCGCCAAAACCGACCATTTTATCGACGCGCTCCCGCATCTCCCCCGCCGCCTTGTTCGTGAAGGTGATCGCCAGGATATTCCACGGTTTTACGCCCTTTTCATCGATCAGATAAGCCACCCGGTGCGTGAGGGCGCGCGTCTTGCCGGAACCCGCCCCGGCAAGGATCAGAAGCGGCCCCTCGGTGCAGAGGACAGCCTCCTTCTGCATCGGGTTCAGATTGCTCAAATCATTCATATGCGTTTTCTCACCTGATCCGTTCCAGGATGCGGATCAGAAAATCGTACGTCCGTCCGAGCGACGCGATCTCGACCCGTTCGAGCGTGGTATGCGCCCCTTCCGCGTTCACGCCCATGTTGATCGCTTCGATCTTTCTGCCGCGCTCTTTCATCTTGCCGATCAGGATCCCAGCCTCGACGCCGGCGTGGATCACTCTGGTCGGGGGCCTGAAGCCGCGCACCTCTTCCCAGATGTCCTGGATCTTTTTGACGAACTGCGAGTCCGGATCGTACTCCCATCCCGGCATCCGGTTCATATTCTCAAATTTCACACCGACGGCCGCCGCCAGCAGTTTCATCCGGCGCACGATCTGGTCGTGTTCGTATTCGCTGTTGCTGCGGACCATCGAGAGCATCTCGATCCCCGCTTCGGTCTCCCGTATCGTGGCGAAGTTGCCCGAGCACTTTACCATCGAGAGATCTCTGTCCATATAATTCTGGGCCCCGTTCGGGATCAGAGCCAGAAGCGTAAGCGCCTGGCCCGTCACCGGATCGGCCCAGCACACCTTCGGAAGCTCCGTCGGTTCGCAGGCCAGTTTCATGCCGGGATCCGTCGCGGCGTATTCCCTGACGATCGCCGGCGCAATGTTCTCAAAGCATTTCGTTACCGCCTCTTTTTCCGAAGCCGGACAGAGGATGACCGCCTCGGCCTCCGCCGGAATCGCGTTCATCTTGCTCCCGCCGCAGATCTCTGCAAGTCTGACCGGGCTCTTTTCATTCAGAGCGTTCAGGATCTCGCCGAGGATCCGATTGGCGTTCCCGAATCCGTAAATGATCTGGTTTCCGCTGTGTCCGCTCGTAAGGCCGCCCACCGACACGCGAAACGCCTGCATACCGCTCTTTGGCGCTTCCTTCTTTCCCGGCACCGTAAAGACGTTGTTGCTGTTTCCGGCGCACGAAACCAGGATGTCCTTCTCGCCGGAATAGTCCAGTCCGATCATATAATCGCCGTCCAGCATGGAGGCGTCCAGACGCGCCGCGCCGAACAGGCCGATCTCCTCCTCGACGGTAAAGAGCGTCTGCAGTTTCGGGTGACGGATCGTATCGTTGTCCAGGATCGCCAGCCCGAGCGCGATCGCGTTGGCGTCGTCCGCGCCGAGCGTCGTCCCCTTTGCCCGGATATAGCCGTCCTCCACGACCATCGGGATCGGATCCTTCTCAAAATCGTGCTCCACGCCGGGGTCCTTTACGCAGACCATGTCCATATGTCCCTGCAGGATAACGCCCGGCCGGTCCTCGTAACCCGGCGTGGCGGGCTTGGAGATCACCACGTTGAGCGCCTCATCGCGCTCCGCCTTAAGGCCGTGCTCCTTCGCGAATCCCATCAGATAATCGCTGACCGCCCGCTCGTTTCCGCTGCCGCGCGGGATCCGCGAGATCTCTTCAAAATAATACAAAACCTTCTCCGGTTCCAGTCCCTCAAGTATCCGTTTCATATCCCGTTTTCTCCTTTTTCATGCATTGCGGCGCACCGCATTTTCATTATACCCGACAGCCGTTTAAGATTCAATAACAAAAAAACTTTACTGACCCCTTGTCATATGGTTTTAAAAACTATATAATGTAATAGAAAGGAGTTTTACCGTGAAAACGAACGAAGAACGCATCGAAGAACTGTTTGCATTTCTGGACAGCCTGGACCGGATCCGGGTGGAGGAGATCCCCAATATCGATCTCTACATGGATCAGGTGACCACGTTTATGGAGAGCCATCTTGAGAATCTCAAGCGGTATCCCGAAGACAAGGTCCTCACAAAGACAATGATCAACAACTACGCGAAAAACAACCTGCTGCCCGCTCCGGTTAAAAAGAAATATACGCAGGAGCACATCCTGCTGCTCGTATTCATCTATTACTTCAAGAGCCTGTTGAGTTTCAGCGACATCGAGACGATCTTTTCCTATCTGACGGAACACCATTTCGGGGAAAAGGCGGTCCCGCTCTCCCGGGTCTATACCGAGGTCTTTACGCTCGAGCACGACCAGATGGAGCGGCTGAAAGACGATATCCGTGAAAAATTCAGGGCGGCCGGGGAATGTTTCAAAGACGTCGACGGCACCGACCGGGATGCGCTGCAGCTTTTCGCGTTCATCTGTGAGCTCGCATTCGATGTCTATCTGAAAAAGCAGATGCTCGAACGGCTCACGGACGGGATCCGGGCCGAAGCGCCCCCGCAGAAGAAAAAAGAGAAGGGGCCGAAGCAGTAGATTCAAAGATCGCCGCGCAAAACGAGACGGGACACGCTCCGCGAGTTTCACCCGTTATCGCGGCGCCAGATCGACAAACGAGCTTGGCAGCCCGGCTCATTGCTCGCGCAAACAAAAGCTGTATCGCATCCTTTTGCGGGATACGGTACAGCCTTTTTCGTTTTATCTTATGTTGCTGCCGATTTTTTACTGCTGTCTGCTCTCGAACGGATAGCCGAGCCGCTCGAAAACCATGTCGTAGCCGTCGTTACCGTAATTCAGGGAACGGTTCACACGGCTGATCGTCGCGGTGGATGCTCCCGTCCGCTCCGCGATGTCGAGGTAGGTCTTCTTCTCCCGCAGCATCTTCGCAACCTCGTAGCGCTGCGACAGCGACAGCAGTTCGTTCACCGTGCACACGTCCTCGAAAAACGCGTAGCACTCTTCCGGTGACTTCAGTTGCAGGATCGCTTCAAACAAATGGTCGACTTCTTCTGTTTTGATCTTCTTGTTCATATCCGGATCTCCCCCATGTCAAGATGATTGCCACGACAAGCTCCGTCTCGTGTACTTTTTGATTTTAACATATTAACGTTTTTAAGTCAATCATCTTTAACGCGATTCCGGCGCGGCCGTTTAACGCGATTCAGGCGGGACCGACCGCGATCCTTTAAACGGTCACGCATGGCGGCCGTGGCTGTGCCGCGGCTCGTTGGCGCGGTCCCGCCGCCGTACACTTCGCGCTGACCGATGTCAAACGGATATTTTTCTCATAGTATAAACCATAGGTTTTTGGGAGGAGATTATGAGAAAACTGATAAGCTGTGTTCTGATCTGCGGTCTGACGGCGTCCGCCGTACTGACCGGATGCCAAAAAGAGGGGTCGGGCCTTACGCCCGTGACCTTGAACGAGGTCGCGCACTCGGTCTTCTACGCGCCCCAGTACGCGGCGATCGAGCTCGGGTACTTTAAGGATGAGGGCATCGATCTTACGCTGGTGAACGGAGGCGGCGCGGATAAGGTCATGACCGCCCTCGTCTCCGGGGAGGCGGACATCGGTTTCATGGGATCCGAGGCGTCGATCTACACCTATGCGAACGGCGAGGATGACTACGCCGTGAACTTCGCCCAGCTGACGCAGCGGGCGGGCAATTTCCTTGTCGCAAGACAGCCGGATCCCGATTTTGAGTGGGAAGATCTGATCGGCGCAAAAGTGCTCGGGGGCCGGGCCGGCGGGATGCCGCAGATGGTATTTGAATATATCTTAAAGAAGCACGGCATTGATCCGGAAACCGATCTCTCCATCGACAAGAGCATCAGCTTCGGCCTGACCGCGGCCGCATTCACCGGCGACGATTCCGACTATACCGTCGAATTCGAGCCGTTCGCCACCGGTCTTGAGCTGGAAGGGAGCGGATACGTCGTCGCTTCGCTGGGCGAGGAGTCCGGGTACGTCCCGTACACGGCGTACAGCGCAAAAAAGAGCTATATTTCGGAAAATCCGGAAATTATCCAGAAATTCACCAACGCTATCCAGAAGGGCCTCGACTATGTGAATTCCCACACCGCGGAGGAGATCGCAAAGACGATCAGCCCGCAGTTTAAGGAGACCCCGGTCGAAAACATAACCGTCATCGTCGACCGCTACAAATCGCAGGATACCTGGAAAAACGATACCGTCTTTGAGGAGAGCAGCTTCGATCTTCTGCAGAACATCCTCGAGGAAGCCGGCGAATTGCCAAAACGCGTGCCTTACGCGGACCTGGTCACTACGGAATTTGCGGAGAAAGCCGCCGGAAATTAGGCAAAGCGAAGCCGCCGTCCCGTCCGGGATCTCCCGGAGGTGCGGCGGCCTTTACGCCGGTCTCTGCGGCCGTCTTTGCAAAAGACCTTGCGGCTGTGTTACGGACAGAACGCCTCCCAGAGCCGGACCAGATAATCCGTAAATTTCGCTTTCTCCACGTCTTCGGCGGCGATCACCGCCACCCGTCCCAGCTCTTCTCCGCCCAGACGGTACACCAGATAGCCGAGGACGTCGCCCTTTCGGATGGGGGCCTTTACGGGCTCTTCGATCTGCAGTTCCTTCTCGATCGAGCCGAGATCCTCGCCGTGCATGCTCAGCCACGAAAAGCCGTCGCGGTACTCCGCCGCGACGCTGTCTTCGTTCCCGCCTTCCACCGCGATCTCAGGCAGTTCGGGCATCGCATCGTCTTGATAGAGGCGGCAGTTCGCATAGCCGTAATTGAGCAGAGTGACCGCGTCGGCGAACCGGCTCTTGTAATCCGGCGCGGCCATGACCGCCGCGATCAGCTCGATCCCGTCCTTGTTTGCGGTCGCCGAAAGGCAGTATTTCGCGATGCTCGTCGATCCGGTCTTTAAACCCGTGACCTCAAAATTCGTCGCCATCTTTAGCAGCCTGTTGGTATTGGAAAGGCCGAATTCCTTCGTGCCCTGCTTTGTGACGTGTGTGATGTTCTCCATCCAGATCGTCGAGTAGTTCCTGATCTGCGGATATTTCGTGATCAGCTCCCGCGACATGAGCGCGATGTCGCGGGCGGTCGTCACATGCTCGGGCGAATCCGTCAGTCCGCAGCAGTCGACGAACTTCGTGTTCGTCATCCCGAGTCCGGCCGCCCGCTCGTTCATCGCCTTTACAAAGCTGCCCTCGTCGCCTCCGATGTACTCCGCCATCGCCACCGAGGCGTCGTTTCCCGAGGCGATAACGATGCACTTGATCAGCGTTTCGACCGTCTGGACCTCGCCCTCCTCGAGAAAGACCTGTGAGCCTCCCATCTCCTTCGCGTGCGCGCTGGTCGTCACCTCGTCTGACAGGCTGATCTTTCCGCTCTGCAGCGCGTCGAAGATCAGGATCAGCGTCATGATCTTGGTCACGCTGGCCGGGTTCCTTTTCTCGTCGGCGTTCTTCTCATAGATGACCGTCCCCGTGCCCGCCTCCATCAGAAGCGCCGAGGGCGCGGAGATCTGCGGTCCCTCCGCCGGATCCGTCTCCGCCAGGGCCGGGAACGCGCAGGATACGCACATCACGGCCGCAAGCACCCCCGCGGCGAGCCGCCTGACGCCCCGTCTTATTTTGTCTTTCATCATTCCACCGAAACAAAATAGATCTTACTATTACATATGGAGCGGACAGGCGTCATTATGTGCCGGAGCGCAAAAATTTCCGGCTTTGGACGCCCGCGCGCATCTTACCAGAAAATGCTACAAAATTCGGGCATTTTTTTCGCTTTTCCCCATGACATCCCACAAAATGTGTGGTATACTCAAAAAAGGTACAACATTTGGGGTGATGCGATGCGGTATAACGATGAGTATGAACGCAGACGAGCCTATTATGAGAGGCGCAGGAGAAAGCGCAGACAGCAGCTGATCTGGCGGATGACGGTGATAACCCTGCTGGTCCTGATCCTGATCCTGCTGGTGATCCTGATCGGCCGCTTTTTTATATCAAGGCACAATGCAAAGGCAAAGACCGTCGAGGCGGCGGCCCCGACTTCAGAGACCGCGGCAGTCGAGACGGAACCCATGACGATCGTCGACGAAAAGACCGTCGCGATCGAGAAACTTCTGAAAGACGCCGAAGCTCTGGCCGTGACCTACGATTACGACGGGGCGATCGATCTGCTGAGATCCGATCCGCAGTACGCGGGGGATCCCGCCGTGACCGGCGCGGTCGCTTCCTACGAGGAGATCAAGTCCACGCTGGTGCGCGCGGATGTCAATACGATCCCCCATGTGTTCTTCCACTCCCTGATCATGGACAACAAAAAGGCCTTCGACGGGGACGACGATCAGAACGGATACAATCAGGTCATGACGACCAAAAGCGAGTTCCTCAAGATCCTTGAGCAGATGTACGAGCGCGGCTACGTCCTCGTGCGCATCCACGACATGGCCTATGAAACCACGAACGAAGAAGGAAAAACCGTCATGAAGCCCGGAAACATCATGCTTCCGCCCGGGAAGAAGCCCTTCGTCATGTCGCAGGACGACGTCTGCTACTACGATTACATGACCGGCGACGGCTTCGCGACGCGTATGGTCGTCGGCGAGGACGGAAAACCCACCTGCGAGATGACGCTCGACGACGGGACCGTCTCGGTCGGCTCCTACGATATGGTCCCCCTGCTGGAGGACTTCATCCAGGAGCACCCGGATTTCTCCTATAAGGGAGCGCGGGCGATCATAGCCTTCACCGGTTATCAGGGCATTTTGGGCTACCGGACCGATCCCGATTATGCGGACAAAAATCCCAACATCGAGGCGGACAAGGAAGCCGTAAAGGAAGTCGTAAAGAGCCTGCGCGACAACGGCTGGGAACTGGCCTCCCACACCTACGGCCATATGCGTCTGAGCACGCGGTCCCTGAGCGATATCAAGACCGATACCGGCAAGTGGGACCGGTACGTCGTTCCGCTGCTCGGCGACGTCGATATCCTGATCTACCCCTACGGCGCGGACATCGGCGACTGGCACCCGTACACGCGCGACAACGAGAAATTCGCGTTCCTCTACGACCACGGTTTCCGCTATTTCTGCAATGTGGACTCCATCAAATACTGGGTCCAGCTCGGGGCCGCCCATCTGCGCCAAGCCCGCAGGAATCTTGACGGCGAGCGCATGTATTACGATCTGCCGGAGGCGAATCCGACCAAGGACCATCTGAGCGATCTCTTCGACGTCACGGAGGTCTTCGACCGCGACCGGCCGGTCCCGGTCCCGCCGTCGTCATAAATATCATAAAAAGGCATAAAATCACCCCCTTTGTCTCCGCGGTAAACGGAAATACAAAGGGGGTCGTTTTTTACGTCAGAACTGGACGATCTCTCCGATCTCCTGCGCCGGTTCCACGCTCTCGGCGTAAAGCACCGGGCCGACGCCGTCGTAGTCCTTCCAGAATTCGTACTCGATCTTCGCGCGCACGCGCACCCACTGTTTCGTCTCCAGGTTCCGCGCCTCCCGCGCCTTGCAGATAAAGCCCAGAAACGTCATGTCCGCCTCGCAGCAGGTCATCGCCATGCGTCCGGGGACAAAATAGTTCTTCGGAAACTCCGGCGATTTCAGCACCATGCCCGTAAATTCGACCACCTTGCCTTTGTAGCGGTCTTCCTTGTCCAGCGCGTCGATGTACCAGATCCCGTAGTCCTCCGGTTTGATCTCGATGACGTCCGCCTTCATGTCGTACGGCAGGTCCTCCTCCAAAAGCTCCTGCTCGATCTCACCCTCCGCATCCTCGAAGATCAGCTGTGCCTGCGGGTTCAGCGCCTTCAGTCCGCGGCGGTAGCGCGTGATGTTTTCGTCGCTCATGCCGTCGCAGCGGTTCATGATGATCAGCTCGGAATTGCGCACCATCAAACCCAGTAACGGCTTCATGTTGTTCAGGTAAAGCTCGAACGTCGATCCGTCGATGATCGAGATCTGCTGATAGAGCATCCAGCTCTGCGGCAGCTTGAGTTGATCCTGCGGCCACATTCCGTTCCACTCGATCAGCACGCGCTCCGGGTTATAAAGCGCTTCCAACCGTCCGAAAAAGTCGTCGTCCATCTCGGAGACGTCGTCCACGGTCACGATCTTCGTGTGCGTCCGTTTTAACAGCGTTTTATCGTATTCGGTATCGCCCTCCTCGCAGAGGATCAGGACCGTATTCCCGTCGGTCTGGAAATACTCCTGTTTCAGCGTAAACGTAATAAACTGCGTTTTTCCCGCTTCCAGAAAGCCGTTGATCAGAAAAACCGGCATTCTGTCGTCATTGAATCCGCTCATATTCTCACCCTGATCGTTTCGAAATTATCGGTCAAACACCTGTTTCAGCGCGTCTTCGTTAAGATCGGAGCCGATCGCGCACACCTTCCCGGTATAAATGGGCGCGCCTGTGCGGATCTCGGTCTCTTCCGGCACCATATCGAAATAATACCAGGTCCCGTCCGCATCCGGCAGCATGCCCTTTGCGCGCAGCACCTGCCCGTACTTTTCGCTGTGGGCCAGCTCGTGAAGGACGGTCTCCAGCCGGTCTTTTGTGATCGTGCGGCTGGTCTCAAGGCCCCAGCTCGTAAAGATCTCATCCGCGTCGTGGTCGTGATGATGATGGTGGTGATGGTGATGGCCGCAACCGCACTCTTCGCCGTCCTCGTCGTGATGATGGTGATGATGGCAACACTCTTCGTCTCCGTCGTCATCATCGTCGTCGTGATGGTGGTGATGATGGCAGCACTCCTCATCCTCGTCGTCATCATCGTCATGATGATGGTGGTGATGGCAGCACTCTTCATCCTCGTCCTCATCGTCGTGATGATGGTGGTGATGGCAGCACTCCTCATCCTCGTCCTCATCGTCATCGTCGTGATGATGATGGTGGTGATGGTGATGGCCGCAACCGCACTCCTCGTCCTCATCGTCGTCATGATGGTGGCGGTGGCCTTCGCGCACCTCCTCCATCAGCTTCTCCGCCATGTCGTCGGCCGGACGCTCGATGATCTCAAGAAGTTGCGCGCCCGTAAGCTGCGCGATCGGCGTCGTCACGATAACGGCCTTCGGGTTTTTCTCACGGATCAGCTCCACGCACTGGGCGACCTTATCCGCATCCGCCACATCCGTCCGGCTGAGGACGATCATCCCGGCGCTCTCGATCTGGTTGTTGAAAAACTCGCCGAAATTCTTCATATACATCTTACACTTCTGCGCGTCGACGACCGTCACGGATCCGTTTAACGTGACCGGGATGTCCCCCGCCACGTCGCAGACCGCGGCCATGACGTCCGAAAGCTTGCCGACGCCCGACGGCTCGATGATCACGCGGTCCGGTTCGTACCGCTGCAGCACCTCCGCCAGGGACTTTCCGAAATCTCCCACCAGCGAACAGCAGATGCAGCCGGAGTTCATCTCTCGGATCTCGATCCCCGCGTCCTGAAGAAAGCCGCCGTCGATCCCGATCTCACCGAATTCGTTCTCGATCAGGACGACCTTCTCCCCGGCGATCGCCTCCTCCAGAAGCTTCTTTATAAATGTTGTCTTTCCCGCTCCCAAAAAGCCGGAAATAATGTCGATCTTCGTCATTCTGACTCCTTCTTTCCATATGATTCCCAGTTTCGTATTTGTTGCCTGTTACTAACTTTAGCACATTTTCCGGCAAAGTCAACCGCCCGCCGGCGAATTTTCCTTTTCTTTCCCGCGCAGACACGGGAAAAACCGCGGTCCTGACCGTAAGCGCATATCAGCGCTGTCTTGCGGCCTGCACCGCCCAGAAAACGCCGAACGCCGCCAGGTTGGTCACGACCACGCTCGCCCCTGCCGGGACCGAATAGACGTAGGACAGGACCAGCCCGATCAGAAAACAGACCACCGATACGACGCCCGAGGACAGCACAACGCCCAGAAAGCTCTTAAAGACGCGCATGGAGGTGAGCGCCGGGAAAATGATCAGACTGGAGATCAGCATGGCTCCCATCATGCGCATCCCCAGGACGATCGTTACGGCGGTGAGGACCGCGATCAGCATATTGTAGGCGGAGACGTTCACGCCCGTCGCGCGCGCGAAACTCTCGTCAAACGTCACCGCAAAGATCTTATTGTAGCAGAACACGAACATTCCCAGCACCACAGCCGACAAAACGACGCTTAGCGACACATCGGTGCGGCTCATGGCCAGGATGCTTCCGAACATATAACTGCTCACGTCCGTCGTCATCCCGGTCGTCAGGGAGGTCACGATGATCCCCGCGGCCAGCGATCCGGCGGAGATCATGGCGATCGCCGCGTCGCTCTTGATCATCCCGTTCTCGCGGATCCGCAGGAGCAGGACCGCCGCAGCCGCGACCACCGGGATCGAGACCGCAAGCGGTGCCCATCCGAACGCGACGGCGACCGAGAGCGCGCCGAATGAAACGTGGGACAGGCCGTCGCCGATCATCGAATAGCGCTTGAGCACCAGGCTCACGCCCAAAAGGGATGCACACAGCGAGATCAGCGTCCCGCCAACCAGGGCGCGGACAAGAAACGGATAGGAAAGCATTTCAGCCAGTACTCTCATCGGTCCGCACCTCCCAGAAATTCCCTGCCGGCCGGCGTATCGCGGTATTCGTCCACCGGCCCGTAAAACAGCACGTTTTGCTTCAGATGCAGGATCTTCTTCGCCTGGTGCACAGCGTTCTGGATGTCGTGCGAGGTCATCAGGACGGCGACGTTTTCGTCGCGGTTCAAGTGGCGCACCGTGCGGTAAAAGTCCTGCGTGGTGGACGGATCCAGTCCGGTGATCGGCTCGTCAAGGATCAGGAGCCGGTCCGTCGCGCAGAGCGCCCGCGCGATCAGCGCCCGCTGCTTCTGGCCGCCGGAGAGGTCGCGGTAGCAGCTGTTCTGCAGGTCCGTGATCCCCAGCCGCTCCATGTTCTTTTCGGCCAGCCGTTTTTCCGCGGCCGAATAGAAGGGCATGTTCCCGCGCTTTTTCAGGCAGCCCGACAGCACGACCTCCCGCACGGTCGCCGGGAAATCCTTCTGGGCGGGCGTCTGCTGGGGAAGGTAGCCGACGCCGGACCGTTTCAGCTCGTCCGATACCGTGATCGTCCCGCCGGTCGGCTTTAAAAGCCCCAGAAGGCCCTTCATGAGCGTGCTCTTCCCGGAACCGTTCTCCCCCACGATACACAGGTAATCGCCCGGCTCGATCTCCATCGACACGTCCTTTACCACATCGTAATTCTCATATCCGAAATCCACATGTTCGCATTTTATCAGCGGTCTGTTCATTCAACCGGTCCTTTCTCAGTTCAGCCCTATTTCAAGGTTATCTGCGTTCTTTTCCATAAGCTCCAGGTACGTCACGCCCTCCTCGAACTCCCGGCGCGTCACGTTGTGGCAGGAATGGAACAGAAGCGGCTTCGCGCCCGTCTCCTCGCCGATGATCTCCGCCACCCTGCTGCTCGACAGCTCCAGATAATAAACCGCCTTCAGGTCTTCCTCGCGGACGCAGTCGATCAGGTACGCGATCGTTTTCGCGCTCGGCTCGGTATCCGTCGCACAGCCGGAAAACGCGGCCCGGTACCGCAGCCCGTATTCGTCCGCAAAGTACCGGAGCGGGAACCGGTCGCCCATGACGATCAGATCCGAATCCGCCTCCGCCACGATCTTGCGGAACCTGTTGTCGAGCGCGGCCAGCTCCTTTTGGTACGCCCCGGCCGCCTCCGCGTAGTACTCCCTGTTCTCCGGGTCCGCCTCCCCGAGCGCTTCGGCGATCACCTGCGTGATCTTTATCGCGTTGACCGGCGACGTCCAGATATGCTCGTCGTAATCATGGCCGTCGTGGAGGTCGCGACCGTCGTCTCCGTCCGCGTCTTCCTGCGCGTGATCTTCGTCCGCATCCTCCATCCCCTCGATCAGCTCCTCCTCGACGACGGCCACATGATCCGTCATCGTAACGACGGTCAGATCCGGGGCTTCAACGGATCCGAGCACCCGTTCCACCCACTGTTCCATCGTTCCGCCGTTGCAGATCAGAAGATCCGCCTCCCGGATCAGCCGGATATCGGCCGGGGTAGGCTCAAACGAATGGCTGTCCATCCCCGCCGGGATCACCATCGAAAGGTCGACCGCATCGCCCGCGATCCGGCGCGTAAAATCATAGTACGGAAACAGGGTCGTCACGATGCGGAGCCGTCCGTCCGGTCCGCCTGCCTCCTGTCCCTGCGGCAGGGCGCGCCCGGCGCAGCCCGCCAGGACAGACAAAAGAAACATCGCCGACAGGATCAGCCATGTTTCCCGCATCCTTTTTCCTTTTGTTCCGAATAGATTCAAACAGTCTCCTCTTTCCCTGCCGCCCGTACGATCCCGATCGCATCCTGCGGCTTTTCGATCAGATACTCCGGGGCGAATTCCATGAGCTCCTTACGGCCCCTGAATCCCCACAGGACGCCCACCGTGGGCATTCCCGCGTTTTTCCCGGTCCGCATATCGGTGTTGGTGTCCCCGAAATACAGACATTCCTCCGGCTCAAGACGCATCTGCCGGGCCGCGTAAAGCGCGCCGGACGGATCCGGCTTTTTCGGGATCCCCTCGCGCTCCCCGACGATCACGTCGAACATGTCCGTTCCGAACACATACTCCACGGTGGCGACCGCCTGCGCGTGGGGCTTGTTCGACACGACGGCCATCCGGATCCCGTTTTCCTTCGCGAACGCCAGAAGTTCCGCGATCCCGTCGTACGCGTGCATGTTATAGTTACAGTCTGCGGCAAAGATCTCAAGATATACCGGCAGGCTCTCCTCGTAGTGGATCAGGTCCGCATCCCCGGCCGCGAGCAGCGCGCGGCGCATCTGCATTTTATAGCCGTCCCCCACGATCGTCATCATCCGCTCCTCGGAGACCGGCCCCAGACCGAACCGCGATAGCGTCCGGTTCGTGCACCGTGTCAGCGCATGGATCGAATTGACGAGCGTCCCGTCGAGGTCGAATATCATTCCCCTGTATTTTGTCATCGTTCTTACTCCTGCGCCGCGGCCCGGTTCCGGGAAGGCCGCCTGATAATGCGCCCCGATCTTTCCGTTCCACCGCCAAAGATACGCCGCGATGAATGCGTCGCAGGTCTCCTCCCGGTGTTTTTCGGAACCGCGCCGTGAATCGTTTCTGATCTTCGATATAGCCCTTCGGTCCCTCTATCATTCTCCGTCCCTCCGGCTGTCTCAGATCACGATCTCAAGGCCGGTATAGATCTGTTCGGCCTTATCGCCCAGCTCCTCTTTCAGGATCTCCATGGCCCGGTCCCCGGTGCAGTGCCCGGTGTAGATGCGTTCGATCCCCGTCCGGCGGATGCGCTCCGCCAGCGCGCGGACCTCATCGTCCGGCGACCGAAACAGGTGGAAGCCGCCGATCAGGGCGCAGATCTTCTTCCCCGGATACGTCTCTGAGACCTCGTTTATGATGTTGTCCGCCCCGCCGTGCGAACAGCTGTTGAAGATGACGAGCCCCTTATCCGTGTCGAAGACAAGGCTCTGCTCGTGGGAGAACGGATCGGGCTTCATGCGGCCGTTTATGCGCACATACATCCCCGCCTTTTCTCCGATCCCGGAAAGTCCGGGCGTCTTGTGCGGCAGCAGCGTCACTCCCGGGAACAGCTCATAATCGCCATCCACATAGACGATACGGTCGGAAAACCTTGATAAATATCCCTGTTTGATCCCGATGTACTTTTCGGGTTCGCCCGGCTGGCAGCTGTAACAGTTTTCCGCCGCGCCCCTGCGCAGGTAGAACTTTGCGCGGCCGTTCCGCTCAAAGAAGGCCTCCAGCCCGTCGGAATGGTCGTAATGCGCGTGGGACAGCACCCCGGCCTCGACGTCCTTCAGATCGATCCCCATCGCGTCCGCGTTCTCGGTAAACTTCCCGGTCGTGCCGGTATCCAGAAGCAGCTTATGGCCTTCGTATTCGATGTAGACGGCCAGTCCCCACTCGGCCAGCCACTCGTTCTTTGTAATGTTGTCGATCAGGATCTTTGCATACATGGCAGCGCCTCCCGTTCTACAGCAAGTGATAATGCGGAATGATATCCTCGTAGTGTCCGTCTTTCATGAGAAAGCCGCCCGGGATGATGCCGAGCTGCACGAATCCCAGCTTCCGGTAAAGCTTTAACGCGTGCTCGTTGGCGCGCACGACCGCGTTGAACTGCAGGATCTTAAAGCCGTGCTTTTTCCCCTCTTCCATGGAATCGAGCACGAGCGGCTCGCCGATATGACGGCCGCGCACGTCCGCGCGCACCGCGTAGCTCGTGTTGCAGATGTGCCCGCAGCGCCCGACGTTGTTCGGATGGAGGATGTAAAGTCCCAGCACCTCGCCGCTCTCATCGTCGCAGGCCAGACCGGTATAGGTCTGTTCCGTAAAGAATTTAAGGCCGCTCTCCTTATCCAGAAGATCGAGCTGCGGAAAGGCGACGCCCTCCTCGATCACCTGGTTCCAGATCAGAACGGCCGCCTCCGTATCCTTTTCTTCAAATTTCCTGACTGTGATCCCCATTGATGGTTTCCCTCTTTTTCCGGGCGGGCCGCCCGGTCGGTTTCGGACGGCCCGCTCCTTATCTTATATGTTTTTGTATACGACGCCGTCCTTCATGACGAACGAGCAGCGCTCCATCGTGCTGATGTCGTCGAACGGGCTCTCGTTAAACGCCACGATGTCGGCCAGCTTCCCGGCCTCGACCGATCCGATCCTGTCGTTCCATCTGAGCAGTTCGGAAGCGGTCTTCGTCGCCGCCAGCAGGCTCTCGGCCACGCTGAATTTACCGTATTTCTGCATCAGGCCGAACTCGCAGGTCTGTGTCCCGTGGAAATTGTAATAAGTCCCTGCGTCGGTCCCAAACGCGATCTTAACGCCCTTCTCGCGGCAGCGCTCGAGGTTCCTTCCGTGATTCTCCAGACATTTTTTCGCCTTCTCGACGGCCTCCTGCGGCAGCGAATCGCCGTTCTCCACGATCTTATACGCGGCCACGATCGTGGGGACCAGATAAGTCCCGTGCTCGACCATCATGTCGATGCACTCCTCATCCATCATCATCCCGTGTTCGATCGAGGTGATCCCGGCCCGGATCGCGTTCTTGATGCCCACCGCGCCGTGCGCATGGGCGGACGACAGCCTGCCGCGGCTGTTCGCGACGTCGATCGCGGCCTTCATCTCCTCGTAGGTAAAATCCGGCGCTCCCGGCTCGTCGCCGACCGACATGACGCCGCCGGTCGCCATCAATTTGATCTGGTCCGCTCCGTATTTCAGCGTATAGCGCGCGTTCCGCATCGCGCCGTCCACGCCGTCCGAGATCAGGCCCATCGTGGTCACGCCCGTGATGTCCGGGTTCATATGCGAGTCGGAATGTCCGCCGGTGGTGCCGAGCGGGCGTCCGGAGACAAACATGCGGGGGCCGTCCACGATCCCCTCGTTGATCGCGTTCCGCAGCGATACGTCGACGAACCCGTAGGAGCCCTCGTCGCGGACCGTCGTAAATCCGGCCATCAGGTCCTTCTTCGCGTTCACCATGCTCATAAACGCGAAATCTCCGGCCAGCCAGTTGAACTGCGTGTCCATGCAGCCCGGCTGTCCGTCGTAGGCCGTGTGCAGGTGCGTATCGATGAGGCCCGGCATGACGAACCGGTCTCCGAGATCGATCACGTTTCCTTCAAAACCGGCGGCCTGCGCCTGCGGGATCACCGCCTCGATCCGGTTCCCGTCGATCACGACGGCGACGTTCTCCTGCACGCTTCCGTCTTTTCCCGCAAAGAGCTTTCCACATTTGATCATCGTTTTCATATTGGTCCCTTACCCTTCCTTTCCGCGGTCTCCCGCACTCAGTATCTCCTCCAGCGTTTTCGCGAACGCCTCCAGGCCCTCGCGGTCCGCCCCGTCGAAGCGGGCGAGTTTCGGGCTGTCGATGTCCAGAACGCCGTACAGTTTCCCGTTTTTGTGGAGCGGGACCACGATCTCCGAATTCGACGCGCCGTCGCAGGCGATATGGCCGGGGAACCGGTGCACATCCGGCACGAGCTGCGTCGCATCCGCCGCGGCCGCGGTCCCGCAGACGCCCTTTCCCATCTCGATCCGCGTGCACGCCGTTTTCCCCTGGAACGGTCCCAGGATCAGCGCGCCGCCGCGGTACAGGTAAAACCCGGCCCAGTTGAGCTCCGGCAGCGTCTCGTAAAGCAGCGCCGAGGCGTTGGCGAGATCGGTGATCTCATACTCCGTATCTTCCGTCAGCGCACGAAGCTGTGCGCAGAGCAGTCCGTAGTCCACGTCTTTCATGATCGTCCTCCATCTAAGATCCGTCCGGATCCCAAAACCGCGGTCATTTTCTTTCCAGGAAATGATCCATCAGGGTGTAGCCTTCTTCATAGCAGATACCGGACTTTTTCGCATCGCGTTCCGTATATCCGAGCGGGTTCTTAAGGTCCTTTCTGCTGTCGAACAGCAGATACGGGACCGGGTCGGAGGCGTGCGTGCGGATCCGGATCGGTGTCGGGTGGTCCGGCATGATCAGGAGCCTGAAATCCTCCCCGGCGGCCTGAAGGCCCTCATAGACCGGTTTTATGACCCTCTGGTCCAGATACTCGATCGAGAGTACCTTTTTGTCCGTCCTGCCCTGATGTCCCATCTCGTCGGGCGCTTCCAGATGGATGTAGGCGAAGTCGTTTCCGTTCTTAAGCAGCGCGTCGAGCGCGGCCTGTACCTTCCCCTCGTAATTTGTGTTGAGGCCGCCGTTCGCCCCGGGGACGTCGGGCGCTTCCATGCCCGCTCCCACGGCGATCCCCTTTAGCAGATCGACCGCCGAGATCATCGCCCCGCGAAGCCCCGTCTTTTCCTCGAATTTTGCCAGCGCCGGCCGCGTGCCTGCGCCCCAGAACCAGACCGAGTTGGCCTTGTTGAGCCCCTGTTCGGCGCGTTTTCTGTTGATAGGGTGGTCGTTCAGGATGTCGAAACTCTTTTCCATCATCTCCCGCAGTTTTTCATCCTCCGGGAGGTAGCCTCCGATCACCCGCTCCAGGATGTCGTGCGGCTGCGCCAGTTCCACCACCTCTCCGTGATCCCAGATCAGAAGATGCCGGTAGCTGACGCCCGTATAGAAGCGGTACGTCTCGTTTTCAAACGCCTTCCGCACCGCGTCGATCAGCACGGCGGCCTCTTCGTTTGAGATCTCGCCGGAGCTGTGGTCGATGATGGTCTTTTCGGCGTACGGTTCGCCGTTGTCGGAGAGCGTGACGAGGTTGCAGCGGAGCGCCACGTCGGTGGCCTTCATGTCGACGCCGATCGAGAGCGCCTCGAGCGGCGAGCGGCCCGTATAATACCGTTTCGGATCGTAGCCGAGGACCGCCAGATTCGCCGTATCGCTGCCCGGCTTCATCCCCAGCGGGATCGTGCGGGCCAGTCCGATCTCCGAGCGGACCGCCAGCATGTCCGTCTCCGGCGTTTTTGCGTACTCAAGCGGCGTCATGCCGCCAAGCTCCGGGATCGGTTCATCGGCCATGCCGTCTCCCAGGATCACCACATATTTCATCGTTCCATTCCTCCTAGCTGAATGCCTTCTCGAACCGCTCCGGCAGTTCTGTCCCATATTCCATACTGTCCCACACCGCGTTTACAAGCGCCACGCCGGTCCTGACGGCCTCGTAAAACTGCAGTTCCATCGAATTGACGAACGGCTCGCTGCCTTTCTGCGGGGATCTGCGCATGAACATGCCCTGCGCGAGATGCCCGTCCTTCGCCGGTCCGATCAGGCGGCAGATAAGCGCCTTGACCTTCTCGTGGGAATTGACGAAGAACCAGTCGATGATCTTCATCATCACGATCGATTCCCCGACCGTCCATCCGCTCTCTCCGAGCACGCGCCGGGCCGCCCCGCGGGTCGATCTCGTGTTTTTCAGATGCGATCCCCTTCTTGTCGAAAGCGGCCTGTACCCCTCACGGACCAGAAGTCTGCGGTCCAGCTCCGTCTCGAGCGCCGTATGGGAATACGGGGAGTTTTTGTCCTGATAGTTGATGAAGTCGTGCAGGCTGGAATCCAGCGCGTAATGGCAGGTAAAGCCGAGGATATAGGCTTCCATCGCCCGCGCCTGCCGGTTCCTTCCGTGCTTTTTCAGCAGACGCTCCTTTTTGATGCCGCGCTCAAAAAACGGAAGGGCGGAGTCCATATGTATCTTTGTTCCCTTCAAACGGATCCGGTTCAGATTGACCGGACGGTAGAAAAACAGCGGATCCGGTCCCTGGAGCCCCAGATAAAAGCAGTCGCGCTCCCGCCGGATCAGTCTCCTCTTTTCCGCGGAGAGCTGCCGGTAAACGCTCCGTCCGTACACATCGTGTGCAAATACCGCAGGCATACTGCCTCCTTTACAGAAAAAACGCGCCGCGGGCATCACGTCGCCATGAATCCCGCGGCAGTATGAAACGGTTTTTATCTCTCGTCTATTTCAGTTCGGTCATCCCGCCCATATACGGCTGCAGCGCCTTCGGGATACGGACCGTTCCGTCCGCCTGCAGGTTGTTCTCCAAAAACGCGATCAGCATCCTGGGCGGAGCGACGACGGTATTATTCAGGGTGTGGGCAAAATACTTCTTTCCATCCGCGCCGTTTACGCGGATGCGGAGCCTTCTGGCCTGGGCGTCGCCGAGGTTTGAACAGCTTCCCACTTCAAAATATTTCTTCTGGCGCGGCGACCACGCCTCGACGTCGACCGATTTGACCTTCAGATCGGCCAGATCGCCCGAGCAGCACTCCAGCGTCCGCACCGGGATATCGAGCGAGCGGAACAGATCGACGGTGTTCTGCCACAGCTTATCGAACCACATCGGGGATTCCTCCGGACGGCAGACGACGATCATCTCCTGCTTCTCGAACTGATGGATGCGGTAGACGCCGCGCTCCTCGATGCCGTGCGCGCCCTTCTCCTTGCGGAAGCAGGGGGAATAGCTGGTCAGCGTCTTCGGCAATTCCTCTTCCGGGATGATCGTATCGATGAACTTTCCGATCATCGAGTGTTCGCTTGTCCCGATCAGATAGAGATCCTCGCCCTCGATCTTGTACATCATGGCGTCCATCTCGGCAAAGCTCATCACGCCGGTCACCACGTCGCTGCGGATCATGAACGGCGGCACGCAGTAGGTAAAGCCGCGGCCGATCATGAAATCGCGCGCGTAGGCGATCACGGCGGAGTGGAGTCTCGCGATGTCGCCCATCAGATAATAGAATCCGTTTCCGGCCACGCGTCTGGCGGAATCCAGATCGATCCCGTTGAAGCGCTCCATGATCTCGGTGTGGTACGGGATCTCGAAATCCGGCACGACGGGTTCGCCGTATCTCTGCACCTCAACGTTCTCGGTGTCGTTGCGGCCGATCGGCACGCTCGGATCGATGATGTTGGGGATCGTCAGCATGATCTTGCGGATCTTCTCCTCCAGTTCGCGTTCTCTGTTTTCCAGTTCGGCAAGATGCGCCTGGGCCTCCGTCACCTGCTTCTTGACGGCTTCCGCCTCCTCGCGCTTTCCCTGTCCCATCAGGGCCCCGATCTGCTTCGAGATCCTGTTGCGGTCCGCGCGCAGATCGTCGGCTTCCTTCTTCGTCTTCCGGCTCTCCTCGTCGAGAGCGATCACTTCGTCTACCAGCGGAAGCTTTGCATCCTGAAATTTATTCCGGATATTCTGTTTTACGATCTCCGGATTCTCTCTCACAAACTTCAAATCCAACATGCGTATTTTGTCTCCTTTTTACCTTTTGACCCCAACATCATAACACACTTTTTTGCGAAAAGAAAGAGGTTTCCCTCTTTTTCTGCGCCTTCACCGCCTTGCCAGTTTCCAGAGCAGGCGTTCAAAGCAGACGCCGTTTAAAAGCGGGATCCCAAGTTCGTCGGAGCAGGCGATGCAGTCGCGGACAAAGCCGGCCGCGAGCCGGGCCGCGCCCGTAAGCGTCTCTCCATTTAAGACCGCGCCCGCGAGCACCGAGGAAAACACGTCCCCGGTCCCCGGTCGGGTCTGTCCCGTCCGTTTCATGCGGATAAAGGCCGCCTCGGACGAGCCGCGAGCCAGCACCGCGTTGGCGATGAACACGCCCTCGCGCACGCCGGTAACGACCACGGACTTCGCGCCCATCAGGCGCAGCTTCACGGCCATATCGGTGAGCTCCTTCCGCGTCCAGCCGCGCTCCTTATACGGCGTCCCCGTAAGGAGGCAGGCTTCGGTCACGTTCGGCAGCGTTATATCGGCCATGCCGACCAGCGTCTTCATCTCCTCGCAGAGTTCTTCCGTGCAGGTCGGGTACAGCTTTCCGCCGTCTCCCAGCACGGGATCGACGATGACCTCCGTCTTCTCCGTTTTCAGTTTTCCGATGATCCCCGCCACGACCGATATCTGCTCCGCGGAACTCAAAAAGCCCGTCACGATCCCGTCGAACGTAAGCCCCAGGCCGACCCACTCGTCGGTATATCCCGCCAGCTTCGGCGTGAAGTCGTCGAACGTGAACGACGGAAACTCCGTGTGGTTGGAAAGGATCGCAGTCGGCACCGGGCAGCACTGATGGCCCATGGCCGATAAAACAGGCAGGGCCACTGTCAGTGAACAGCGGCCGTACCCCGATAGATCATGAATCGCAGCGATTTTTTTCTGTACCGTATTCTCCATATTGTCCCTTTTCATTGTATCCACCCGTCTAGTCATGCGACTCCACGCAGATCAGCACGCCCTCGCGGAAGCTGAGGACCGCAAGATCTTCAAGAAGCTCGTTGCTTAGGCACAGGCTGGGATTTTCGAGGACCGAGATGTCCCTGTCCGTTAAAGGATAGCGGAACCCGGTGAGCGTGATGCCCAGGACCCGCTCGGTGAGCGGCAGGAAGGAAACGTATTGTCCGAACAGTTCTTCCCTTCGGAACACCGTTTCCGGCTCCGTCTCCGAATCGATCAGGCGGATGCGGTTCTTCGCGTCGTAGATGTTTATCGCGATCCCCTTCTTTTTCGCCTTAAGGAGCAGCTGGATGTTGGACAGCTCATGATCGAGCCGTCCGCCCGTCGCCCCGAGCACGTCGGCCTCGGTGCATCCGGACCGCTCCAGCACCGTGAGGGCGAGCTCCGTGTCGCTCTCGTCCTTCTCCGCCCTGTGGATCTCGAGGGACAGGCCGTTCTCCTTTCCGCAGCGCAGGATCTCATCCCGCCCGAACGTATCGAAATCCCCGACCGCGATATCCGGCCGGATCCCGAGCCGCAGGCAGGCCGAAAAGCCGGCGTCGGCGGCGATCACATAGTCATAGTTTCTGTCCTTTAAAAAGGCGGCCGCAAATTCCGGATCGATCGGGCCGCCGGAAACGATCAGGCCCCTCTTCATGCGTTTTCGTACTCCGCCATTATCTTTAAAAATTCCCGCGTGTTGGCCGCCGGATCGCCCTTAAAGACCGAAGTACCGGCAACGATCACGTTGGCGCCCGCTTCGATCGCGTCGCGAACGTTGGCGGTCCCGATCCCGCCGTCGACCTCGATATCCGCAGAAAGCCCCGCTTCGTTTAACATCGCCCGCAGCCTGCGGACTTTATCCAGCGTATAGGGGATCAGCTTCTGTCCGCCGAAGCCCGGATTGACCGTCATCAGAAGGAACATGTCGGCCTCCCCAAGCACGCAGGAGAGCGTCTCCACCGGCGTCGCGGGATTTATGGCAACCGCCGCCTTCGCGCCCGTCTCCCGGATCTGGTTTAGGGCGCGGTCCAGATGGCGGCAGGCTTCCGCGTGGACGCAGATGATGTCGGCTCCCGCCTTTCGCATCGCGCCGATATAGCGCTCCGGCGCTTCCACCATCATATGGACGTCAAACACCCGGTCCGTGCAGCCGCGCACCCGCTCGATCACCGGCATCCCGAACGAGATGCTGGGGACGAACGCGCCGTCCATCACGTCGATGTGGATGTACTGCGCCCCGGCGGCGTCCACGGTACGGATCTCGTCGCCGAGCCTTGAAAAATCGGCTGCCAGGATGGAAGGTGCAAGAATCAGCATGTCAGTATCTCCTTTGATTTTTCAGTTCCTCATAGATCAGTTTATAGTTCTCATAGCGCGATGCGGCGATCCTTCCGTCCGCCAGCGCTGTCTTCACGCCGCACTCCCGCTCCCCGATATGGACGCAGCCCAGAAAGCGGCAGTCCGGAACGAACGGCGCAAACTCCGGAAAACAGTCCTGGAGCCGCTCCGGCTCGAGTTTTTCCACAAACACGGTGCTGAATCCCGGCGTGTCCATCACAAAAGTGCCCGGCTCGACGAAAAACAGCTCGGAATGGCGCGTCGTGTGGCGGCCGCGGCGGATCTTTTCGCTGACCGCGCCCGTCTCCATCCCGGCTCCGGGCTGGATCAGGTTGGTGAGCGTCGATTTCCCGACGCCGGACGGCCCGGCGAGCACCGTCGTTTTTCCGGCGAGCACCGCGCGGATCTCGGCGAGTCCTCCGCCTGTCAGGGCGTCCGCCAGGATCACGCGGTAACCGGCATTCCGGTAGGTCTCCGCCAGGGTCTCGGGCGTACCGTCCCGCGCGATCTTCGTCTTGTTGAAGCAAATCACCACCGGCACGCCCTGAAGTTTAAGCGTGACCAGGAAACGGTCCAGCAGGTTCAGATTCGGCTCGGGCTCCGCCGCCGCGAAGACGAGCAGCGCCTGACCGACGTTGGCCACCGCGGGCCGGATCAGCGCGTTCCTCCGCGGCAGGATATCCACGATGTTCCCCTCGCGGTCCGCCTCGTGGGTCACTTCAAATTCCACATCGTCGCCGACCAGAGGTTTGATCTTCCGGTTGCGGAAGATCCCCCTCGCGCGGCATTCGTATATTTCGGAGACGCGGTCGTGCACATAGTAAAAGCCGCCGACTCCCCTGATGATCTTTCCCGTCATTCACTTCTCTCCCGTTCTCACTCCGTGACCTCGACTTCCTGGAACGTCACATTGTAAGACTTCAGGACCACGTTGTTGGTGAGGTCCACGATCTCGACCTCTCCCGTCGTGACGCCGTCCGCGCCGCGGATCCGGTCGAAGTCGATGTCAAGGATCGTGTCGGAACTGTATGAGCGGATATCGGTAAGGCGCGTATAGACGTCCTGACCGTTCACATTCTGCTTTAATCTCAGTATGATCTGGATCTCCGAGGAGCCCGCGCCCGGTCCGTAGGAGACCATGAGCGGATAACTCTCCTGCAGGGAGCCGATAAACTGTTTTTCGGCCGGTTTCGGTCCGAGGCTCAGCGTGTAGTCGACGGCCGTTCCCGGCTCGACCTGTTCGCCCGCTCCGATCCCCTGGCTGATGACATGCCCCTCGGGTACGGTGGAACTGTACTCCTCGTCGACCTGGCCGTTTACAAGCCCGACCGCGTCGAGCAGACCGACCACCGCGTCGCCCGGCTGGCCCTCAAGCGGCGGAACGGCGACCGTCTGCACGGCGGGTCCCGTGCTCACATAGAGCGTGACCGTACTGCCCGCGGGCGCGCGGTCCGCCGGTTCAAACCGGATGATGTTCCCGGCCTCCTCCGTCTCGCTCGCCTCCTCGACGACCGTCGTGTGCAGTCCGAGCCCTTCCAGCAGGCGCACCGCGTTGTCAAGCGTCATCTCGGTAAGGTTCTGCGAAGACAGATCGACCTGGTTCGACCCGGAGCTCACCGTGACGTTCACCACGGAATAGCGGGAGATCACGGAACCGGCCTCGATCTCCTGTGCGATCACGACGTTCTCCGGAACGTCCTCGGATTCCTCCATCTGGACGCGGATGCGAAGATCGGCCCCGTTAAGCTTTTCCTCCGCGGCCTCCAGCGTATCTCCGACGAGCAGCGGCATCCGCACCTCTCTCTGGCTCAGCGTCGCTTCCTCTTCCCCGCTGTCGTCCTCCGTCTCCTCGCTGTCCGTTTCCCCGGTCTCGCTCGCGGCGGCCGTCGTTTCCGGCTCGGACGTCCCGTTGAACGCCCCGCCGAGCCGCGTGAAGAACACGATCGCGGCGACCACCACGACGATCGCGGCGATCAGTCCCAGGATCGTAAAGATCTTTTCGATCTGCGTCGCCTCGTCGCGGTTTTTGTGTCCGCCCTGTCCGTGCCCGGCGTCCTGACGTCCCGCGTCGCGGCGGCCCGTATCCCGGCTCTCCGGTCCCCGGCGGTCGAGGTTGATCACGTCGATCTCCCCGCGGTCCCGCTCCGTCTTCGGCTTCTGGCTGCGCTCCTGGATGATCTCCAGCTCCTTCTGCGTGATCGGACGCGTGGAGGAAAGCGGGCTGTCCGGCCTCTTGCCGATCTCCTCGTCGTCGGGGTCCAGAAGCGCCCGTCTTAAATCGCTGATGACCTGTCCGGCGTTCGCGTAACGGTTTTCCGGCTTCTTCTCCGTACATTTCAGGATGATCCGCTCAAAGCTCGGGAATACATCCGGGTTGTAGCTGCTCGGAAGCGGCAGCGGATCTTCCAGATGCGCAAGGGCGACCGTCACGGTGTTGTCCCCCTCGAAGGGGACTCTTCCCGTTACCATCTCAAACAGCGTGATGCCGAACGAATAGATGTCGCTGCGCTCGTCGCTGTAGCCGCCTCTCGCCTGCTCCGGCGAGATGTAGTGGACCGTCCCGACGACCGTCGCGTTCATGGTCTGCGACGAGACCGCCCGGGCGATGCCGAAATCGGCGACCTTGACCTTTCCGTCCATCGAGATCAGCATATTCTGCGGTTTGATGTCCCGGTGGATGATGTGCTGCTCATGGGCGGCTTCGATCCCCTGCGCGACCTGGATGGCGATCCCGATCGCTTCCTTGACGTCGAGATGGCCCTTCTTGGTGATATAGTTTTTCAGCGTGATGCCCTCGACCAGCTCCATCACGATAAAGTGGAGCTCTCCCTCGTCGACGACATCGTAGATATTAACGATATTCGGATGCGAAAGTCCGGCCGCGGCCTGACCTTCCATCTTGAATTTGCTGACGAACGTGGCGTCCGAAGTGAATTCCTCCTTCAGGACCTTGATCGCCACGAGGCGGTTCAGCTTGTGGCATTTCGCCTTGTATACATCCGACATGCCGCCGGATCCGATCTTTTCGAGGATCTCATAGCGGTCCTGGAGCATGGTTCCTGCCTGCAGGATCATAGTCTCACCTCACTTATCTGAGGATCGACAAGGATAACGGCGATGTTGTCCTTTCCTCCGTTTGCGTTGGCCGTGTCGATCAGAAGATCCGCGCGGTCCGGGACCGTTCCCGGCCCTCTAAGGATCCGTGCGATCTGATCGTCGTCGACCATGTTTGAAAGGCCGTCCGAGCAGAGCAGCACACAGTCTCCGCTTCGCAGGGTGACCTCGAAGAAGTCCGGCCTGACTTCCGTTCCGATCCCCATGGCACGGGTGATGATATTCTTCTGGCGGCTGTATTCCTCGCTTCCGCGCGTCATTTTCCCGCGCGCGACCATCTCCTCGACCAGCGAGTGGTCCCTCGTGATCTGCTTTAACCCTCCGCGCAGCAGATACAGCCGGCTGTCGCCGACGTTCGCCACATACAGGGTCTCGTCCACGATCGTCGCCGCCACCAGGGTCGATCCCATGCCGTTCTTGTCCGGAGCGCCGCACGCCTCCCCATAGAGAAGACGGTTCGTCCGGTCTATGGCCTTCTGGAGGACCGTCACCGCGTTCCCCGACGTCATGCTCCCGATCTGCTCCGCCATGTGCTCCACCACGAAGCGGGAGGCGTAGTCGCCGGCCCTGTGTCCGCCCATCCCGTCCGCCACGATGAACAGATTGGGGAGCGGTCCCAGGGGCCTGTCGGACACATAGAGGGAATCCTGATTCATGTTCCGGACCCGGCCGGTCACTGTCCGTGCATAGCAAATCATGCCTCGTTCTTCCTTTCTTCACTCGTTAGATAACTCTTGCGCAGCTGTCCGCACGCGCCGCCGATGTCGCGGCCCATCTCCCTGCGCACCGTCGCGTTGATCCCGTTCCGTTCCAGACATTCCCGGAAACGGTCCACCGTCTGGCGCTCGCTCTGCCTGAAGTCCCGCTCCCGGATCGGATTGACCGGGATCAGGTTGACATGGCCGTGCATGTCCCTGAGGAGCCGCGCCAGCTTCTGCGCCTCCGCCGGGCTGTCGTTGACGCCCGCGGCCAGGCTGTATTCAAACGTCATGCGCCGTCCGGTCTTTTCGTAAAATTCCCGGCAGGCGTCCATCACATCGTCAAGTTTGTACCGGTTCGCCACCGGCAGAAGTTTTTTCCGCGTCTCGTCGTCCGCCGCGTGCAGCGAGAGCGCCAGCGTGACCGCCAGTCCCTCGCCGGAAAAGCGCCGCATCTGCGGGACCAGTCCGCAGGTCGAGACGGTAATGTTCCTCTGGCTGATATGTAACCCGTTTTCGTCGCTCAGGAGGCGGATAAAACGGATCAGACTGTCGTAATTGTCGAACGGCTCCCCGCTCCCCATCACCACGACGTTCGAGATCCGCTCGCCCACGGAGCGCCCGATCCGATAGACCTGATCCAGCATCTCGGATGGCGTGAGGTTCCGCGTGAGTCCGTCCAGCGTCGAGGCGCAGAACCGGCAGCCCATCCGGCAGCCGACCTGCGAGGAGATGCAGACCGAGTTCCCGTGCCGGTAGCGCATGAACACGCTCTCGATCACGTTCCCGTCCGAAAGACCGAAAAGGTATTTGCGCGTCCCGTCGATGCCGGATTCCAGCATCCGCACGGTCTTTAGCGAAACATACTTCGCGTTCTCCGTCAGCTTTTCGCGGAACGCCTTCGGAAGATTCGTCATCTCGTCGTAGGATCCCGCCTGTTTTTCGTGCATCCACTGATAAAGCTGTTTTGCCCGGAACGGTTTTTCTCCCAGCTCCGTGACGAAACCGGTCAGCTCTTCCAGTGTCATCGATTTAATGTCGGCTCTCTTCATTCCATCACTTTTTCCTTGTAAACGCAGCAATAAAAAATCCGTCGCACGGGTGGATCCCGGGCAGGAGCTTTATGCGCCCCGCCTTCTCTCTTCCGTTACAGGATCCGCGCAGCCCCTCCGGCAGTAAGGATGCGATGTCGCGTTCCTCAAACGGCAGGCCGTCGAGGATCCAGTCCGCGTTTTCCTCGTTCTCCGCGCGGGTGATCGTGCATGTGCTGTAAACGAGCGTGCCGCCCGGCTTCACATAGCGGGAAACGGTGTTCAGTATCTCTCTCTGGAGCCCGGCCAGGGCCGGGATGTCTTCCTTTCGCAGCCGTCTCTTGATGTCGGGCTTTTTCCCGATGATGCCTAGGCCGGAGCACGGCAGGTCGGCAAGCACGATATCGGCCTTTCCTTCCAGCGACGCGTCGAAAACGGTCGCGTCCCATACCTTTGTCCGGATATTGGAAAACCCGCACCGCGCGATGTTCTCATCGATCATGGCGACCTTGGCTTCCGTCAGATCGCGCGCCTCGACGACGCCCTTCCCGCCGCTTTTTGCG
>CANQGL010000022.1 GCA_947623185.1 uncultured Lachnospiraceae bacterium | reverse complement strand
GAAGACATAGTCTATCTGCGCGTAACTGACCGGGAGCTCGGCGTTCTCGTATTTATTGCCGCCCTGTTCCATCCCGTAGTCGACCAGGATGTGTTTTCCGCATGCCTCCAGATAATGGCAGCTTCCGGTCACCTCGTGGTCCGCGCCTATAAATGTCAGCTTCATAGGTGTTCCTCCTCTCGTGTACTTTTCAATTTGATTATAACACATTTAGATGATAATGCAAATCATTCCCCCGTTGCTGTCGTTAATTATTTTCTGGAGCGTATCCTGGAGCTTTACCTGGCAGTCGTCGGTCATCTGGGAGATCTTTGCCTGCATCCCGTCCTCGACGATCTGCTCGACGGACTTTCCGAAGATGTTCGTCTCCCAGACGCCGTTCTCCGTGCTTTCGCTGTCCTTTATGTAGTCGATCAGATCCCTCGCCTGCTGTTCGTTCCCGACGATCGGGGCGATCTCGGTCTCGATGTGGGCCTTGATCAGGTTGATCGAGGGAGCCTGCGCGTGGATCTTGACGCCGTATTTGTTCCCGTGTTTGATGAGCTGCGGCTCGTCGAGCATGATCTCGGATTTGTCGGGCATCACGATCCCGTAGCCCTTGAGGCGCACCTGGCTCAGCGCGTTCTTCACCTTCTCATACTCGCCCTGCATCCCGGAAAGTCTGGAAAGCGTGTGCAGGAGCTCGTATTCGTCGCTTACCGGAAGGCCGGTGTATTCGCTGATCACGTTGTAATAGCAGTCGTCGTTCATCGCGACGCCGAGCGTCACGCTGCCGTCCGACATATCCATCGTCTTTACGGAGATCTCCTTCACGTCGGGGTTCTCCGTCCGCACGGTCTCCCCGTTTATGTCCTTCATGCGGCCGGCCTTCATGAGGATCGCGCGCGCGTCCTCCACGACCGCGGCCTTTAACGGATGGCTGTCCGGCAGGATCTCCATCCATTTCGGGATCGCGAAGTCGATCTCCGTCACCGGGAATTCCTTAAGGACCGTCGCCAGGATGGTCTCGATATCGTCCTTTTTCAGCTGTTCGCAGCTGACGGGCAGCACCGCGGCCCCGTAGTCCTGCTCCATCTGGCGGGCCAGCTCCCCGGTCTCGGCGGAATACGGCTTTGCGGAGTTCAAAAGGATCAGAAACGGTTTCCCGATCTCCTTGAGCTCTTTGACCGTCTGTTCCTCGGCCTCCAGATAATCGCCGCGCTTCAGGTCGCCGAAGCTTCCGTCCGCCGTCACCGCGATCCCGATCGTGGAATGGTCGCGGATGACCTTTCGGGTCCCGATCTCGGCCGCCTGCGTGAAGGGGATCTCATAGTCGTACCAGGGCGTCTTTACGAGCCGCTCCTCCCCGTTCTCGATGTGCCCGGCCGCGCCGTCCGCCATGAACCCGACGCAGTCGATCAGGCGCACCTTCGCCTCGATCCCGTCGTCAAGGCTGATCTCGGCCGCCTCCTTCGGAATGAATTTCGGCTCGGTCGTCATGATGGTCTTTCCGGCGGCGCTCTGCGGCAGCTCGTCGCGCGTCTGGGTCTTCGCATGTCCGTCCGCCAGCTTCGGAAGCACCATCAGCTCCATAAAGCGCTTGATAAAGGTGGATTTTCCCGTACGCACCGGCCCCACCACCCCGATGTAGATCTCGCCGCCGGTCCGGGCCTCGATATCCTTGTATACATGGAAATTTTCCATAAAAATACCCCCTTGCTATGCTGATACAGTATATGCAGGGGGGATTTTTGTTTATTCGCTCAAATACGCCTTCTTGACGGAGTCGTTGTTCATAAGGTCCTTCGCGTCGCCGCTCAAAACGATCTTTCCGGTCTCCAGCACATAGGCCCGGTTCGCGATCGCGAGCGCCTTCTTCGCGTTCTGTTCGACAAGGAGCACCGTCGTCCCGTCCCGGTTGATCTTTCCGATGATGTCGAAGATCTCGTTGACGTAGATCGGCGATAGTCCCATGGACGGTTCATCCATCACGATCAGTCTGGGGTGGCTCATTAAGGCCCTTCCCATCGCGAGCATCTGCTGTTCGCCGCCGGAAAGCGTTCCGGCGACCTGGTTCTGGCGTTCCTTAAGCCGCGGAAAACGCGCGTACACGCGCTTTAGGGTGTCCTCGATCCCGTCTTTGTCCTTTCGGGTAAAAGCGCCCAGTTTCAGGTTCTGCAGGACGGTGAGCTGCGCGAACACGCGGCGGCCCTCCGGAACATGGGCGATCCCCATGGAGACCAGCTTATGGCCCGGCGTCCGCGTGATATCCGTTCCTTCATAAAAGATCTTTCCGCCCTTCGCGGGGATCAGACCGGTGATGGTCTGCAAAATGGTGGTCTTTCCGGCCCCGTTCGCGCCGATCAGCGCGATGATCTCGCCCTGGTTCACCTCAAAGGAGATTCCCTTGATGGCCTGGATCACGCCGTAATACACCGAAAGATCATGAACTTCCAGAATTGCCATGCGTCCTCTCCTCCTATTCCCCAAGATAGGCCGTGATGACCCGTTTGTCGTTGAGTACCTCGGAAGTTTCCCCTTCGGTCAGGATCTGGCCGAAGTTCAGCACCGTCAGCCGCTCGCAGATCCCGGCGACCAGCTTCATGTCGTGCTCGATCAGCAGGATCGTCATGTCGAACTCGCTGCGCACGAACCGGATGGTCTCCATCAGCTCCGCCGTCTCGTTCGGGTTCATGCCGGCGGCCGGCTCGTCCAGAAGGAGCAGCTTCGGTTCGGTCGCCAGAGCCCTGGCGATCTCCAGCTTTCTCTGCTTGCCGTACGGCAGGTTCGACGCCTTGTAATAGCGCTCGTTGTCCAGGTCGAAGACCTTCAGGAGCTCCATCGCGCGCTCGTCCATCGCCTTCTCCTGCTTAAAATAGCGCGGAAGGCGCAGGATCCCCTCGACCGTCGAATAGGGATAATGCTGATGGAGCGCCGCCTTTACGTTGTCCAGAACGCTCATGTCCTTAAACAGGCGGATATTCTGGAACGTGCGGGCGATGCCTTCCTTATTGATCTCGATCGTGTTCTTTCCGGTGATGTTGTCGCCGTCCAGCAGGATCGTACCCGTGTCCGGTTTGTAAACTCCGGTCAGAAGGTTGAAGACCGTCGTCTTTCCGGCGCCGTTCGGACCGATGAGGCCGTAAAGCTGCCCTTTTTCGATCGTCACGCTGAAATCGTCGACCGCGCGCAGTCCTCCGAAGGAGATGCTTAAGCCCTTTACATCAAGCATAGCCATCTTACGTTTCCTCCTTCGCCGGTTTCTTGGCTCTCCGGATCCTTTCGATCAGCATCCCGCGGAACTCCACGGCCTTCGGGCTGGAGTTGAAGAGCATCAGAAGGATCAGGACGAGCGAGTAGATCAGCATGCGGTAATCCTCGAATCCGCGGAGAAGCTCCGGCAGGACCGTGAGGATCGCTGCTGAGATCAGCGAGCCGCGGATATTCCCGAGGCCGCCGAGGACCACATATACCAAAATCATGATCGACATGTTATAGCCGAACGTTTTCGAGGTGGCGGCCAGCGTCGAAAGGCTGTGCCCGTAGAGGACCCCGGCCGTGCCCGCAAGCGCCGCCGAGATCGAGAACGCCAGCAGCTTGAATTTCGTCACGTCGATCCCGATCGATTCCGCCGCGATGCGGTTGTCGCGGATCGCCATGATCGCGCGTCCGGCGCGGGAATAGATCAGGTTCAGTACGATCACCAGCGTGATCAGAAGCAGGATGATGCCGACCGTAAACGTCGCCGCGCGCGGCGTACCCGTGATGCCCTGCGCGCCTTTTATGATGACCTTCCCGCCCTCCGCGAGTTTCAGGGAGGTCGTGTCCTTTGTCGAAAAATGGAATCCTGCGGAGTCCATGCCGACGTACAGAACGTTGATCAGGTTCTTGATGATCTCGCCGAACGCCAGCGTCACGATCGCCAGGTAGTCGCCCTTTAAGCGCAGGACCGGGATGCCGATCAGGAGCCCGAACAGCCCCGCGAGCGCCGAGCCGATGACGAGCGCCAGAAAGAACCGGAGCCCTACGCTCGGGATCGCATTCTCCGTACACTGGGTAAAGAACGCACCGGAAAACGCGCCGATACACATGAATCCGGCGTGCCCGAGGCTGAGTTCCCCGAGGATGCCGACCGTAAGGTTTAGGGATACCGCCAGGATCGCATAGTAACAGACCGGCACCAGGAGCCCCTTCATCAGGCTGGAGATGTGGCCGGTCATGATCAGACCCTCAGCAATGATATAAAACAGGATGACCATCGCGTATGTGACGGCGCACCGCATTCGTTCCTTCTTTTTTTCCATACCGCGCCACCTACACTTTCTCCTGGATCTTCTTGCCAAGGATACCGGTCGGCCTCACAAGAAGGATGATGATAAGCAGAGAGAACACGATCGCATCCGACAGCTGGGAAGAAATATACGCTTTGGACAGGTTCTCCACTACCCCGAGGATCAGTCCGCCGATCAGCGCGCCGGGGATCGATCCGATCCCGCCGAACACCGCCGCGGTAAACGCTTTGATGCCGGGCATCGAGCCGGTGTAGGGCGTGAGGGACGGGTACATCGAGCACAGGAGCGCGCCCGCCACCGCCGCCAGCGCCGAGCCGATCGCAAACGTGACCGCGATGGTCCTGTTCACGTTGATCCCCATGAGCGTCGCCGCGCCGCGGTCCTCGGATACGGCCAGCATGGCCTGTCCGGTCTTTGTATGGTTGATAAAGGAGGTCAGGGCGATCATAATGACGATGCAGCACACGATCGTGACGATCGTCACGCTGGAGACCGTCATCTTTCCTCCGGCCAGCTTCAGGTTCGGCAGCGTAACGATCGAAGTGAACTGGCGCGTGTTGGAACCGAAGATCAGCAGCGCAAGATTCTGGAGCAGATAACTGACCCCGATCGCCGTGATGAGGACGGCCAGCGACGTCGCCCCGCGCAGTGGCCGGTACGCCACAAATTCGATGGTAAGGCCGAGCGCCGTGCAGATCGCGATCGCCGCGATCAGGCCGATAAAAGGCGGCATGCCGAGCGTGCTGACCGCGGTGAATACGGCGAACGCGCCCACCATGATGATGTCGCCGTGCGCAAAATTTAGCATCCGCGCGATCCCGTAGACCATGGTGTATCCCAGGGCAATGATCGCATAAATGCTGCCGAGGCTGATCCCGTTGATCAGGTATGTCAGAAAACTCATGAGTCCCCTCTCCTCTTACAAGTAAAGCAGGGGACGCCCGTACGACGTCCCCCGCTGGACCTTTTCTTTACTGCATCACATAAGCGCCGTCGACGATCATGGCCGCCTTCGGCTCCTTGTTCGGCTCGCCGGCCGCGTTCCAGGTCATTCCGGAACCGGTCAGACCGTCGATCGTGATCTCGGTCATGGCGGTCTTCATCGCCTCACAGATATCGGATACGGACATATCCGGAGTGACGCCGGCTTTCTCGACGGCCGCCTTGATCGCGTAGACCGCGTCGTAGGCGTCTGCCGCAAACTGGTTCGGAGTCGAACCGTAAGCCGCCACATAAGCGTCGGTGAAGTCCTTGCTGTTCTCGTCGGTCGCGGAGAATGGAGTCAGGAGCATAACGCCCTCGGCCAGGGAGGTGTCGAAGTTCTCGACGCCCAGGATACCGTCCATACCGTCGACGCCGAAGAAGATCGGCGCGTACTCACGGTCGGCAGCCTGTTTCAGAACGATGGAAGCCTCGGTGTAGTAGAACGGAAGGAATACCAGCTCTGCGCCGGCTTCTCTCATCTTGTCGATCTGTACGGAGAAATCGGTCGCGGTATCGGCGGTGAACGCCTCCTCGGCGACGATCTCAAAATTCTGGTTCGCGGCCTCGTTTACGAACGCCTCACGGATACCGGTGGAGTAATCGGTGGAGCTGTCATAGATGATGCCGACCTTCTGGGCCAGCTCGTGAGATCCGATATATTCGGCGGCAACACGGCCCTGATCCGGATCGGCGAAGCAGACGCGGAACGCGTTGTCGTTGGCAACGCACTCTACCGCGGAACCGGACGGGGTGATCTGGAACATGTTATCGGCCTTGGTCTCGGCCGCTACCGCGATACACGGAGCGGAAGTGACGGAGCCGATGATCATCTGTGCGCCCCAGTCCTTTAAGGTGTTGTAAGCGTTTACCGACTTCTGCGGATCGTGCTCGTCGTCCTGCGCGTTCAGCTCGATCATGATGCCGTCGCCGATGCCGCCGGCCGCGTTGATCTCATTCGCAGCCAGTTCCGCAGCGTTGCGGACGCCAAGTCCGTACTCGGCCGCCGCGCCGGTATACGGTCCGATCACGCCGATCTTCAATACGCCGCCTTCCGCGGTCGCTTCTGCGGCGTCATCCTTTGCCGCTTCTGCCGCCGCTGCCGTCGTCGCTGCCGCGGTCGTCTCGCTTGTGCTCCCGCCGCCGCATGCGGTCAGGGAGAAGGCCATGGCAGCCGCCAGGCCGACACTGATTAACTTTTTCATAATTTTCTCCTCCTGGGATTTAAAGTAATAAAGCAAAAAAGTTGAAAATATTATAGCATAAATCCCGAACTTGTCAATGTTTTTCGGCAAAAATCCCGTTTCATCCGCTGCCGGCGACGCATCGTTCAGGTCCCGAAGACCTCTGCGGTCTCGTCGAACATGTCGGCAAGGATCTCTCCCGCGGACATGTTCAGATAGCCGTCGGGATCGGCCAGCCCTCTGTGGTCCTCGCTGTACATGTCCTCGCTTTCCAGGATATTCCAGGAGAATTTGCCGGAGCCGTTGCTTCCCCGGTCGGTGTAGGACTCGAAGGAGTTGTTGACCGGGGTATACAGCTTCCACCACGCCGGGTAATACTTCTCCATGTAGTACCGCGCCAGCTTCTGGGCCTCGCAGCCTTCCTTTCCTACGCTGGCGATCTGGGCTCCGCCGCCGCCCTTGCCGTTGATCTTGTTCGCGGAGGGCGTGGAGTGCAGGATCACCATGCTGTCGTCCTCGCAGGTCCCCAGGCAGATCCAGACATGGCCGCTCATGCTGAACACATCGCCGGGTTTAAAGTCCGCCGTGGAGGCGTAAGTATTGTCGATCGTCCCGAAGTTATTCTTTTCCAGGTAATAGGCCCGGGTGCGGGATTTGCCCGCGTAATAGGGCCGGTCTTCTTCTCCGGATCTCGTGTTCAGCGTGTTGTATACGCTCCATCCGACGAAGGCCGAACAGTCGACGCCGCAGTAGCCGTACTGATTGTAATTGTTCCGGACCGAGTAATAATCGTGGATGAGGTCGTCGTCGTTCCGGTATACGAAATTTTCGTCCTGGCTCTGGAAGAAATCGATCCAGGTCTGAGGAATACCGATCGTTAAAGTCTGCTTATTCGACCATTTCTCGGAGCCCTCGACCGTCTCGTCCTGCCAGACCCATCCGCCGCCGTAGATGTACAGCGCGGTGCCCGCGCCGGATGCGGCGTTGGACAGGAAGCTCTTGATCGTTTTGACCCCGGGCGTGCCTTTTACGGGCGGCGTGTAGGTCCTGGCCACGAAAGTCCGATACACGACGCCATCATAGACTTTGACGGTATCGCCCAGCGAAATGTCGCTTTCCTCTATTTTCACCGCCGCGGTCTCTCCCACGGAGACGTCGATCTCATAGACCGCGCTGATGTTGGGGAGGGTCCTGCTCCTCTTGCCGTTCATGGGTTTCACCGTGACGCCGTCGGGAGAGAGTTTCGTCACCCTGCCCTCGACGGTGGCCTTAGAGGCGCTGACCCCTGTGACGACGCCGTTTTCGACGGTGATGTCATAGACGTATCCCTCGTTCAGGATATTCTGGAGCGCATAGAGTTCGTTCTCGCCGGTAGCGACGATATAGGAACGGATCTCGCCGTCCACAAAGAACTTATGCACAAAACTCGCCAGACCGGGGTCCTTGTCGTTCACGGCGCCGTAGTCCTGTATGCCCAGATAGACGGCATGCTTTATGGATTCGGGCGCATCCGGCGTTGATGCGAACGCAGGAACGGCCGGGATCAGCAGCATGGACAGAGCCAGTAAAACAGATACCGCTCTTCTTTTCTTCTTTGATTTTTTCTGTTCCATTTGTTTTCCCCTTTCCTGTCTGCAGCTCCTACATTTCGGACAGCATCTCGCCCATTTCCTTTAAGCCCGTAAACACCGCGTCGGGGACCGTATCGGAGCCCGGAAGATCTTCCATCTTCGTCTCCCCGGTCAGGACCAGAACGCCTCTTGCGCCGTTGTCCACCCCGGTCTTTACATCCGTATACAGGCGGTCGCCCACGAATGTCACCCGTTCGCGCTCCTCCCCGGTCATCTCCAGCACCATGTCGACCGTCTCCCTAAACGGTTTGCCGACGAACTTCGGCTGTTTCGCGGTCGAGAGCGAGATCGCCGCGCACATCGCCCCGCAGTCGGGGATAAAACCGTCCCCCGTCGGGCAGTTGATGTCGAGATGCGTCGCCAGATAGACTGCGCCGTTGCGGATGTAGGTGCACGCGCGCGTCAGCTTTTCATAGGTGAGCGTCATGTCAAAGCCGATCACCACGACGTCCGGCTGGACCTCGGGTTTGCTCTGCGTGAGCCGGATCCCCTGTTCGAGGAAATTTGCCTCCAGATCGGGAGTCCCCATCAGATATACGCTTTTATCCGGATAAAACCGTTTCAGATAGCGGATCATCACGTCACCCGAAGTGATGATCTGGCTGCGCGTGATGAAGCAGTCCATCTTTGCCAGCTTGTCGATATAAGTCTTCGGCGATTTCGAGGAATTGTTCGTAAAGAATACGAACCGTTTCCCCAGCCGTTCGACCTGTCTTAAAAATTCCAGGGAGCCGTCCAGGATCTGCGCGTCCAGATAAAACGTGCCATCCAGATCAAGCACAAAAAGTCCGGTCTCCTTTAGCAGTTTTCTCCTGTCCATGATTGCCGCCTTTCCTGTCCGTAAAGTATATGCAGGCCCGCCTCCGCCGTCAGGGCAGTTTCGCGAGGCCGCCGTCGATCAGATTCTGCAGGGACTTTAAAATGCCGAGCTTCGCGTGGTACCAGGTAAGGCCGCCCTGGAAATAGACGGCGTACGGCGGTTTGATCGGCGCGTCCGCGGACAGCTCGATCGAAGCGCCCTGGATGAATGCGCCCGCGGCCATGATCACGTCCGAATCGTAGCCCGGCATCGCCCACGGTTCCGGCGTCACGAAGCTGTCCACCGGCGCGGCGGCCTGGATCCCCTCGCAGAACCGGATCACGCCCTCCGGCGTTCCGAACGTGATCGACTGGATGATATCGTGACGGCTCTCTCTGCCGTCCGGCACGACCGCAAAACCCAGTCTCTCGTAAACGTTCGCCGCAAAGACCGCTCCTTTTAACGCCCCCGCAACGACGGTCGGCGCAAGGAACAGTCCCTGGTACATCGGCTGGCTGACGCCGAGACTCGCTCCCACCTCTTTCCCGAGCCCGGGAGCCGTAAGGCGGTACGCGGACCGCTCGATGCAGTCGGCGCGCCCCACGATATAGCCGCCGATCGGGGCCAGTCCGCCGCCCGGGTTTTTGATCAGCGACCCGACGATCATATCCGCTCCGACGTCGGTCGGCTCAACGGTCTCGACGAATTCGCCGTAGCAGTTGTCGACCATGCAGATCACGTCCGGCTTGACCGATTTGATGAACGCGATCAGTTCGCCGATCTTTTCCACGGAAAGCGTCGGGCGCGTCGCGTAGCCCTTCGATCGCTGGATCTCCGCCAGCTTTGTGCGGCTGTTGATCGCCTTTCGGATGTTTTCGTAGTCAAAACTTCCGTCCGGCAGAAGATCGACCTGCCGGTAACCGATGCCGAATTCCTTAAGCGATCCGACCGAATCGCGGATCCCGATCACCTCTTCCAGCGTATCGTACGGTTTCCCCACCGGCGACAGGATCTCGTCGCCCGGTCTGAGATTCCCGGACAGCGCGACGGTCAGCGCGTGGGTGCCGGATATCAGCTGCGGGCGCACGAGCGCGTCCTCGCCGTGAAACGCCTTCGCGTAAACGGTCTCCAGCGTATCTCTTCCGATATCGTTGTAGCCGTAGCCGGTCGTCCCGGCAAAGTGGATATCGGAGACGCGGGCCTCCTGCATGGCTTTTATCACCTTGAGCTGATTGTACTCGGCCGTCCTGTCGATCGCCTCGAACCGTTCAAGGAGAGACCGTTCCACCTCGCCGGCAAATTTCAGCACTTCCTCGGAAATTCCGAATTCTTTATATTGTTTTAATAAGTCCATCTTATTTATCTCCGCCTTTTCTTCTGCATTCCCAAAGTATACCACGTTGCCCGTGAAAAATCCACAGGAAAAGAGGCCGGATATTCCGTAAAAAGGGGCCGGATCCTCACGATCCGGCCCCGCGTTTCCGTCATGGCCTGTAAAGCTGTTATCCGTCGCCGGATCTGTTTCCGTCAGAGCTGCTATCCGTCGCCGGACTCAATTCCATTCAAGCTGCCGTCCGTCACTGGATCCATTCTCCGTTGGCGTTTACTTTGTAGCCGTCCGGCGTTGTGGTGTCGGTCAGAAGCAGGCCGAGCGTCGCGTCCTCCTCCTTGCTGAAGTAATACCACTTCTCGCCGATGAGCTGCCAGCCGGTGAGCATACGGCCCGCCGTGCCGTCGTGGACGTTGTGCAGGAAGTAGACCTTGCCGTCCAGATTCAGCCATCCGGAATCCATCAGGCCGGTATCGTTAAAGTGATACCAGTGCGCTCCGTCGGCTTCCGTGACGCAGACCCATGTATTGGAAGCGACCGCTCCGTCGCTGTACTGAAGCGACCAGTCGCCCTGCTCGTTCTGGCTCCATGCGCCGGATACGACGGAGACGTTTGTAAGTCCCTCCATCGGATTGCCGTCCGCGACCGTATTCACGACCGTCATAAGCTGGCTTCCGGTCCCCGGAACGACTGTCGGAACATAGACGTTTTCACTTCCCGGACCCGCCGCCACGTTATTGGCCGCGGTGTTCTGGCTGCCCGTCCCGCTGTCGGAACTGCCGGAGCCCGAACCGCCGCCCGAGCTGCTTGCGGAACTCGAGCTGCTTCCGGAGCTGGAGCTGCCGGAACTGCTCCCGGTGCTGCCTGAACCGCCTCCGGAGCCGCTGCCCGGATCGGCTTTCTTCCACTTCGCGTAGAGCGTCATTTCGCCCTCGACGATCTCTCTGTCGAAATCCCATCTGTGCGTGTAGTCCGGATCCGCATACCAGCCGTCAAACTGTCCGTACACCTCCGCCGGGATCGAAAGGCCCGGCACATGGCCTCCGAAATCGACCTGAACGGTGTAATTGTTCATGCCGCCCGTTCCGTCGAACGTCACGCGGTAGACTTTCTTCTTCCAGCCCGCATATACCGTCGTATCCTGTGAGAATACCGTATTTCCGTCCACCGGCTCCAGACCGGCCAGCGTATCCGTTTTGCTGTCGGCCGCCTGCGTCTTTTCCGTATACCAGCCCATGAAGGTGTGTCCCCTTCTCTCCGGTACCGGCAGCGTTCCCGTAAGGACGCCGTATCTGGTCGTCATCGGAGATGCGGAGACCGTTCCGCCGTTCGCGTCAAAGGAGACCGTGTATCCCCTCTGCGACACGCTGACGCTTGCCGTCGTATTGCCCGGCTGCACGCCGCCTGCCGGGATGCTGAGGGAGGTGCTGACCGTAAGATCCATGAGTTTCTCGTCTCCGCCGATCGTCAGGAGCCCGGTATTCTGATCGATCCGGGTGTTGGGGCTCATTGCGCGCCCCTCCGTCGAGAACACGCTCCAGCTGGCGCCGACAAAGCGGGAAACGTCGGTCCCGGCAGGCGCGCCTTCCTCAATGACGATCCCGTACTGGATCTCGTTTCCGACGTTCGCGTAGCTCTGCTTCGGAACCACTCCGACCTTCTTTACCGTGGCCGGTCTGACCGTCAGGGACTTATACTGCGCAAGTCCGTCTTCCGACATGCCCGAAAGCCCGTTGGCGTCGATCGCGACGACCGCTTCGTGCTGCGTCGCGGCGTTGTTGTCGATAACGAGGTAGCCTCCGTCCGCGCCCCAGTCGTCTCCGAAATCGGCCGCGTCGATCGCGGTCCGCTCTCCCGTCGCCTTGAGGGTGGCGTTGGAGATCTGTACGGTCCCGCCGAATCCGGCTTTTCCGCCTCCGATGCCGGCAGCCTCACGGCCGCCCTTTGCCGTCACCGTTCCGCCGCTTATCGTAATGTTGCAGGCGTCGCCCGCGTCTCCGCTGTTGCCGATCCCGGCTCCGCCGGACATCTGGTAATCGCCGGGGGTTCTTCCGCAATTATCCGTTTTTGCGCTATACTTTTTGTGAAGATCATAGTATAATCAATGTATCTTATTGATACGGAGACTATGCCATGGACAAGATAAATGATGCTATATTTTTAAGAGAGTTTTTTCCGGAGAAATGCCTGAAAATAACAGAGATTAATCAACAGGAAAACCAAATCCGCATCTATGCAAAATCGATCACTACTCAATGCCGGTGCCCTAAGTGCGGAACATTGAGCACCATTTATCATGGGACATATACGAGACGGGTCCAGGATCTGCCCATCTTGGGGAAAAATGTCAGGCTGGAAATTAAAGCGCGGGAATACCGATGTGCCAATGATGACTGCGATGCCACAACAATTGCGGAATCATTTGATGGTTTCCTGGATCCATACAGCCGTTTGACAAAACGCTGCGCTGATTTCATATGTATGCTGGCATTGGAAACCAGCTGTGAAGGCTGCTCCAGGATCTGTGACAAATTGGGTATCCGGATCAGCGGCGACAGCGTTATCCGGCTGCTTATAAAAAGGTACGAATCTCTTGGGGCCCCAGTTGTTGGGGAAGTAGTGGGCGTCGATGATTTTGCGTATAAAAAACGTAATACCTATGGCACGATAATCGTTGACGAACGTACCCACACACCGGTTACTCTGTTGGATGGCAGGGATGGTGAAAGCCTCCGCGAATGGCTGAAAAATAATAAACATATTAAAGTTATAACAAGGGACAGGGCAAGCGCCTACGCAAAAGTAATCGCAGAGGAACTGCCGGACGCAATGCAGGCTGCGGACAGGTTCCATCTGCATCAGAACCTTCTGGAGGCGGTAAAGAAGGCCTTGAATCAGCATTTGCCGGCGACAATTACGATCCCCCATGAAGTGGAAACCAGGGATTTCGAGGATCCATGTAAAAAAAATCGTTGCCAGTGTGGATAACTGCCTGGGATTTTCTGAAAAACGTTATCAAATGATCTGCCAGATACAGGGATTCCTGAAAGAAGGCTGCAGTTACCGGGAGATCGCAAGGCGTATGGGCATAGGCAGAAACACCATTGCCAAATATCGAGATGGAGATCCTAAGGAACTCAGCATGTATGGCATAAGGCAGAGCAAGCTTGACCCGTTTTATGACACGATCGTTAAGGCCCTTCACGCGGGATGGAGTAAAAGCCAAACCGTGAAAGAAATTTATGCCCAGGGATATGCCGGATCACGGAGCAGGGCATTCGAACACCTTGTAAAGATTGAAGAGAAAGAGAAGCAAAGCTTTATGGAGCAGCCATATAAAAGGACTATGACGGAAACCATAAAGTATAAAACCGGGAGTGCCGGGAAGGAAAAGGATTACATTACGCGCGAAGGGGTATTCAGGTACCTTTGGATGGGCACCGCGCTCACGGAGCATCATAGGGAATATATTTATGGCAAATATCCAGAGGTCATGAGGATACATGCCTGCATCAGAGATTTCCGCACGATATTCGAGAGGAAAAATGTCCCCTTACTGCACCTGTTTATAGAAAAGTATCAAAGAGAGCAGATAAAAGCGCTGAACAGCTTTGCCAAAGGACTTAAACGTGACATTGACGCGGTGGAAAACGCTGTTGCATATAGGTACAGTAATGGGTTTGTAGAAGGGACAAACAGCAGATTGAAAATGATCAAACGAACAATGTATGGAAGGTGCGGGAAACAACTGTTGGAAGCGAAATTAAGGTTTATGAAAACCACTCTAAACGGATAATTGCGGAAGAACCTCGCCGGGGATATAGCCGCCCGTCGCGTTCACCGTACCGCCGCTTATCGTAATATCGGCGTTCTTTCCACCGATGCCGGCTCCGACGCCTTCACCGGCGTTCGCGGTCACGTTTCCGCCTTTGATCTCGATCTTGAACGGATCGTTGTTCGCGTAGGCGCTTCCGATCGCGGCCGGACCGCCTCCTTTTATTTTGACCGTCGCGTTCACCGTGCCTCCGACGATCGTGATGTTGCCCGTTCCGGCCGTACCTGCCGTCTCTGTATTTACGTCTCTCGGAGTGCCGCCGATCGGGGCGTTATAGCTCGAGCTGGAAGCGTTCAGCTTTCCGCTCCCGCTGCTCTGTCCGTAGATCGTCAGACTGCTCCCGGCCGGGACCGCGATACCCTGGTTCGCGTTGAGTACGCCATTGTCGCAGAGGATCAGACTGACGTTTCCCTTTACCGCGATGCGCTTTGAATTCTGCTCATTCCCGTTAAAGTTCACCGTGCCGGTGACGTAATACCAGCCGTCGTTTTCGGATGTATCCCATAAGGTGACCGAGCTGTCCGTCACAGGGGTAGCCTTGTGACGCTCCGATTCCCCGTCTTCATTCACAAAGGAAATGTTGTTGCACTCGGTGCAGTTGAATTCGCAGGGATGCGCTTCCACCGCGGGCTGATAGCCGCACGAATCGTCGTGGTTCCCCTTTTCATGCGGGCAGTCCAGCACTCTGTCCCTGTCCGCGTTCCCGCCGCTCTCCGTCGCGTCGCCCGGGCTCTCCACCCCGACGTATTTGTAGCACGCGTCCGTATGCTCATGTTTGCACGGGACCTCGGGCCTGGCTTCCCGGTATCCGCAGGTATCGGTGTGCACTTTATGGTGCTCGCATATGCCGTCATTATACGACACCTCTTTCACATCCGCAAAGGCAGCCGTTCCCGATGCGGAAACGATCAGCGCCGCGCAGAGCAGCACCGAGATCGCTTTTCTTGCTCTTGTTTTCATCGCATTATGCCTCCTGTTTCTTCGGTAAAAAATCAGCGGTGATTTTGTATTTCAAGATATTTTTATTACGCTAATATCATACTATATGCATCCCGCCCAAGTCAATGAGATTCGGGCCGTCGGCACCATATTTCTTCCGGTCGTGCCTCCCTTAATTTAGGCCGCCAGTTCCCTGATCGGGCAGGCTTTTCGCCGCGCACAGCGCCCCGTAGCCGGTCTGCGGATTCGGATACTCCGAAAAAGCGGGCAGCGGCTTCGCGCCCTTTCGCAGGTAAGCCTTCACCTTATCGCCGTAGAGATACGGGTCGTTCCCCCGCACGATGCCCCACTCCATCAGAAGGGCCGCCGTTCCGGTCACGAACGGAGCCGCAAACGACGTCCCCGTCACGGGCGCGTAGCCGCCTCCGTTCGCCGCCGTGATGATCCCGACGCCAGGCGCGACAAGATCCGGCTTCTGGATCCGGTAGGCCCTCGTGTCGCCGCGGCCGGAGAACGGGGCGTAAGCCATGGAGGAATCGTCGTACGCGCCGACGGAGACCGGACGCAGAGCCGTCGAGGGGATCGTGAGCGTCGTATCCGGCGACGGGCGCAGAAATTCCGTGGTACGGTTCACCGCGCCGGATGACGGGAGCCACAGATCGTAACGCGCGCCAACCCGTCCCTTAAGAACGATCTGCCAGATCCCGCTCTCCACATAATCCCGCCGCGGGATAAAATCAAAAAAGATCTCCTGCGCGATGTTAAACGGCCCCGGCTCCCCGTAAAAGATCCGGACATCCGTTCCCCGGAGCGAAAGCGTATACGGGCCGCGGCGGGGGCTGACCTGCTCCCGTACCGTTTTGGAGGGATCGGTCAGGAAGATCTCCATCTCATCCTCATAGTTTTTCCAGAGCTGCAGGCAGAATCCGATCTCGTAGTCCGATACGGCCAGATCGACGGAGATCTCGCCGCTTCCTGGGATCGTACCCGACGCGTGCCCGCCGGAATCCCCCTCGTTCCCGGTCCCGATCACGAACACGCTGCGCCCCATCTCCGCCGCGCTGTCCAGATAGCGTTCCAGGATCCCGTTTCCGTCGTGCGATCCGCAGGCGTTGCCGAAACTCAGGTTCAGCGCCAGCGGGCGTCCGAGCTTCAGCGCCGTCCGCACCGCAAAATCGACCCCGATCATCAGCTGGGTGGTGTGCGGAAAGCCGTCCGGATCCGCCGCGCCGAGCCGGACAATCACCAGCTCGCTCTCATACGCGACGCCGCGGTACAGACCGCCGTTTTCACGCCCGTTCCCGGCGGCTATGGCGGCGACCGCCGTCCCGTGGCCGTTCACATCGCGCGGCGGGGCCATACCGTCTGCGGTATCGGGGCTTTTCGCCACGTCCGCGACCTCTGCCGTTTCCGGGCCTCCCGCCGCGAGCGCACTCGCCCCCATGCCCGGACTTTCCGCCGCGAGCGCTTCGTTGATCCGACGTCTGTCGAAGACCGTCCCGCTCACCTGATCGTAAAGGTACAGGATCCGCGTGCCGCCGTCCGGATCCCGGAAATCCTCATGGAAATAGTCGATCCCCGAATCGATCACCGCCACCAGAACGCCCTTTCCGCTCAGACCGGGGATTCCTGTCCGCCTTCGCCCGTGATCCTGCAAAGGCAAAATACAAGAGGCCGCTTTCGCCTGATTCACGGCAAAATACAGCCTCTTCGGTTGTTCCGCATATTCGATCTCCGTAAGCGCGATCACCTCCGATACCTGTCCCTCCGGCACCCGCAGGATCGCAAAGTTTCCGAGCAGTCCGCGAAAAAAGACCTGCGGGAACCGCTCCTTAAGCGCGGTCTCAAGGTCGCCGCTGTACGTCACGATCAGCTCCCATGTCCGCGTGGCGGCGTCGAATCCGAGATTCAGATCCCCGCTCTTTTCCCGTTCCTTCTCCGGCGTTCCCAGCGCCATGTTCAAAAGACTGTCCGCTTTCTGATCCGCCATCCGCGCCCCGCGTTTTACCGTATCGGTCTCATCCTATGACGCCGCGCGCGGAAAGTTCCGAAAACAACGCCGGGCTGCATTTTCAGAAAATACGAAACGTCTGCATGATAAACATATAGAGCGGGATGGTCAGCATACCGATGATCGTCGTCAGCATGACGACCGTGCAGGCGAACTCATAGTCGCTCTCATACTCCTTCGCCATGATGCCCATCTGCGTCATGGACGGCATTGCCGTGAGGACGAAAAACACCTGCTTCATTTCAGTTGAAACCGGCATCGGGCGCAAAAACAGCGCGGCGATGACCGGCGTAAGGATGAAACGCATGATCAGGGCCAGATAGATGTCCTTTCCGGAACGAATCGCGCTCCGGTCCATGTTGCGGATCACGCTGCCGATAAAGATCAGCGCCGAAGGCGACGTCACGCCCGAGATCATGGAAAGCGGCGTGAGGACGAAATCCGGCAGCCGGATCCCGGCTACGATCGCCGCCATCGCGAGCAGCATCCCGATAATGGAAGGCGAAAAAAGCTGTTTGAGGTTTCCGGGGAACGCGCCGCCCTTCGCGCTCTCCGAGCGGCCGTCGCGCCGCAGGAGCCAGACGCCGACCGTCCAGAACAGGATCGTGCTCGATATATAGTAAACGACGCCGACCGAGGTGATCCCTTCGCCCCAGAGCGCCTGGATGACCGGGAATCCGATGAAGACCACGTTCGAGAAGCCGACCGCGACCACAAACGTGTTTTTCCTGCACCGGTCGACGTGCATGACGGCTCCGAAGACCCACGTCAGCACCAGACAGACCACGATCAGGAAAAACGTCACCGGAAGTTTATAGACCAGCTCAAAAAGCGCTTCCTTCGTCCCGATGTCCTTGTATATGTTGTAAAACATGTAAAACGGGATCGTCACATCGATCGTGAACTTGGATAGGAAATCCATCCCCTGTTTCCCGAACCACGGCTTTCCCGTAAAATAATAGCCGATGCCGATGAGCGTTAAGAGCGCAAAGACACTTTTGACCGACTGCAGTACCATGACCGTCACCCCATGAAAAGGACTCCGGAGCCGTCGGTTCCGAAGTCCTCGTTAAAATCGGTTCTGTTTATATTTACTGGACCGGAGTGATATCGTTTACGACAGAAGCTCTCGCTCCCTCGTCTCCGACATAACCGGAGGTCTCGATGATGACCATGAACGGTCCCTGTTTCCGGCAGTAACGGGTGATAACGTTTTTCTTCTTCGTAGTGGAGATCTTGACGTAACTCTGTCCGCCAATGGTAACGTTCTCGGCCGCGCCGACAACGCCGTTCTTGCCCTTCTCAAGGTTTGCGAACGTGGTAGCGAAGGTCGCGGCGTCCATGTTCGGGACCTTTTCAAGGTCAAGGTAATAGATCTGCATCTCGCCGATGTCTCCGAGGTCGATGTAGATATCCAGCGTGGACTTCGGGCTGCCGATGGCCGCGTAGTCGTCTCCGGTGAAGTTATCTTCCATCTCGGCCTCTCTGTCCTCAGTGCCGAGGAAGGAAAGCATCATGTTGAACCATGTGTTCCGGAAGGTCTTTCCGCTCGTTGTTCCGGTGGGAGCCCCCTTGTACGGAAGCACATATGCGCCCTCTTCGTCGAAATCATACTCGACGTCGTTGATGACCTTCTTGGTATTCGTGACCATAACGCCGTTCTCGTCTACATAGTAGTAAACGTCTCCGCCTCTGTCGTTTACTTCCTTGATGACCTCGTTACGGACGAGCTCACCGTTTCTGTAGTATGTCCAGATGCCGGTCTTTTCGTTCTGTACCCAGCCGGAGTTCAGATCTTCAACGGCAGTCCCCTCGTCAGCCGGGGGATTCTCGTCGACGTCCTCATCCGCCAGTGCCGCGAATACGTTCGAGCATACCAGCGCTGCAGTAAGTCCCATTAATAATAAAGTCTTTCTGATCTTCATTCTTTTTTACACTCCTTATGTGTTTTTTACTTCCTGATGTGCATATTATACCTTCTTTTTCCCGATTGTGCAAGACGTCATAAGCTGGAAAAAGCTGATTTAAGCAAAAATTAAGAATGTGTATATTTTCTTGGCAAAACTGCGGCAAAACTGCGGCTTTATGCGAAAAAAAGGAAGCCCGAAAGCCTTGATTTCACAAGGTTTTTCTAGCTTCCTCAAGCGTGCGGAAGATGGGACTTGAACCCACACGAGAATACACCCACAAGATCCTTAGTCTTGCTCGTCTGCCAGTTCCGACACTTCCGCGTACCGGGCCTCCGTGATCGCTCACGTCTTGCCGACGCGTATTAATATAGCACAAATCCGGAAACTTGGCAACACCTTTTTTCGTTTTTTAGAAAAAAATTTCGGCGCCGGAAAAATGCAAAAATGCCGGTCCCAAAAAATTGCAAAAAGGAATTGACAAATAAAGAAAGCTATATTATAATGCGTATTGTCGCTGAGAGATCGGCGCATGCAGAAGTGGCGGAATTGGCAGACGCGCACGGTTCAGGTCCGTGTGGTAGCAATACCGTGAGAGTTCAAGTCTCTTCTTCTGCACGCAAGAGGAGATCCAAAACCCCAAAGGTCGGGGCGTTCGGATCTCCTCTTTTTCATTTCTTATTTTAAATCTTATTTCAAAACGCCCATCGCCATATCCCGGAAAATGCCGGGCGTCTCCCTAAGCTCGTCAAACTTCCCTCTCTGTACGATCCTCCCCGCGTCCATGACGACGATCTCGTCGCAGTTCTGCAGGGTGGACAGGCGGTGCGCGATGGAGATCACCGTCGTACCCGCCTCTTCCTTGAGTTTTTCGATCTCGGACTGGATAACGCGCTCCGAGGTGTTGTCCAGCGCGGAGGTCGCCTCGTCGAGGATCAGGATCTTCGGCCTGCGCAGAAAGACGCGGGCCAGGGCGATCCGCTGCCTCTGCCCTCCGGAAAGGTTCGCGCCGCCCTCCGCCAGCACGAAATCGTACGCGCCGGGGAGCTTTTCGATGTCCGCCGCGATGTTGGCCTTCGCCGCGGCCGCTTTTACCTCATCGAGGGACACATCCCGCCGCATCCCGTAGCTGATATTGTGAAAGACCGTGTCCGCGACGATGAACGGCGTCTGCGGGACCAGCGCGATCTGCTCCGCCAGTTCGCCGCGCGAGAACCGATCGAGCGGGATCCCGCCCAGTTCGATCTTACCCGCGGCCTGTTCCAGCCTGTCGATGACCTTGATGAGCGACGATTTACCGCAGCCGCTGGGTCCCGCGATCCCCAGAAACATCCCCTGCGGGATGCAGAGGCAGATCTCTCTTAAGATCGCCTGATCCGGCTTTTCCGGATAGGCAAAGCTCACATCCTTAAGTTCAATGCCGTTTCCGTCCGGAAACGCCTTCTCTCCCGCCTTTCGCGGCTCTTCGTAGGAGAAATCGAGCGGGAGCTCCGCAAGGGCGAAATAGTCGTTCGCCAGCACCGTGCATTCGGCGAATTCGTCAAGGATCCGGTGCAGTTCCCGCAAAGGTCCGGTGAGCTGGGTAAAGCAGAGGTACGCGGTGAGCACCGTTCCGACGGAGATCGTGCCCTTTGACGCGAGCAGCACGGAAACGCCGATCACGAGCACGCTGAAAACCGCCTCGTTGATGAATTTCAGACAGTCGTAAAACGCCATCGCGCGGTGGTGCTTCATTTCTTTTTCGCGCAGCTCCTCCGATCGTTCCGCGATCCGCTCCTCCTCGAATTTTGCGCCGTCCAGCGCGCGGATCGTCTCGATGCCGCCCAGCAGTTCGACCATCGTCCCGTCCATTCCGGCCTTGGTGTTCAAAAGCTCCACCCGGATGCCCTTCTGGGTACTGATCTGGCGGAACACGATGAACGTTCCCACCGGAACGACAAGGATGACAAAGCACGCCACCGGAAACGGCAGGCGGAAAAAGATCGTGACGACCGCCGCGATGCCGGTGGTGACGGCGGGCGCAAAGTCCATCAGCAGGAGCTTGATCAGCTTTACCGTGCCCTCAAGGCTGCGGTTGAGCCGTCCGTGGATATTTCCGGTCATGTGGCTGCGGAAATACGACAGCGGGGCCGTAAGCAGCGAGGCGGCCGCTCTCCTGCGCGCGTTCTTTTCGGTCTGCGTGGCGGTGTCCTCGACAAAAAGGCGGCGGACCACCTTAATGATCTCGTTGACTACATTGACGATGAGGATGACCAAGAGCACCGGCAGCACCGAACGGAAGCTGACGTTGGCCTCCGACAGGATGCGGTCGGTCAGATAACCGACGGCGAGCGGCGTAAGCTGGCTCAAAACGGCCGATACGACGAGCAGGAAAATGATCAGCGGGAACCGCTCTTTCTGCTTTTTGGGCAGCAGCCCGAAAATTTTGCGGCCGATCCCGGCCCCCGATCCGCTTTTTGCCATTGTCCTTATCCTCACTGTTTCGTAATGTCGTATGCCTGAAACTTTCCTTCATAATACCACAGTCCTGCCGAAAATGTCACAATTTTTTGCAAATTGTTTCATACGGTTTTCCGACGGACGTTTCCCGCCCGTCCGCGGGCGAAAAAAGGCAGGGGAACGGATCCCCTGCCGGAAATATTTCTATATGGATACGGTCCTTAAGCCGTAAGCATTTCTAAATCATTAAGCAAGCTGAGACTTCGCCATCTCGGTGAGCTTGGTGAATCCCTCCGCGTCGTTGATCGCCAGATCGGAAAGGACTTTCCGGTCGAGGACGACGCCGGCTTTCTTTAAGCCGTACATGAACTTGCTGTAGGAAAGGCCGTTCATTCTAGCCGCGGCGTTGATGCGGGCGATCCAGAGCTGACGGAACTGTCTCTTTCTCTCTTTTCTTCCTGCATAGGAGCTTGCAAGAGCTCTCATTACGGACTGCTTGGCAACTCTATACTGTTTGGAACGAGCGCCTCTGTAGCCTTTCGCCAGCTTCAGCACTCTGTTATGTTTCTTTTTGGCGTTTAAGCCGCCTTTTATTCTAGCCATTGATCTGTTTCCTCCTTCTTATCCGAAATCCATTATAAATACGGCAGGATCTTCTTCATTACCTTGCTGTTTGTGCTGTCCGTCACGATGTCTTTTCTAAGATTTCTTTTCCGCTTCGTAGATTTCTTAGTTAAGATGTGGGATTTGTATGCTTTGTTTCTTACTAACAGACCGGTTCCGGTTTTCTTGAAACGCTTCGCAGCAGCTCTGCTTGTCTTCATTTTAGGCATTGTGGTTTCCTCCTTAATATTGGTTGCTACTTCTTTGCTGTTAAAAATAATACCAGGCTTCTTCCTTCTACCTTTGAGGGCTTGTCGATCACAGCGATGTCGGAAAGCTCTTTTGCAAAATCGTCAAGGACATAGCGGGTCTGGTTCATATGGGCCATCTCGCGGCCTCTGAACCGCAGGGTGATCTTAACTTTGTTGCCCTTCTCAAGAAACTTCCGCGCGGCACTGATCTTTGTATTCAGGTCGTTGGTATCGATGTTCGGGGAAAGACGTACTTCCTTGACCTCGATGACCTTCTGTTTCTTTTTCGCTTCCTTTTCCTTGCGGACCATCTCGTACTTGTACTTGCCGTAGTCGATGATCTTGCAGACCGGCGGTTTGGCCGTCGGGGCGATCTTGACAAGATCAAGATCCGCATCGCGCGCCATCTTGTAGGCGTCCTTCGCGGACATGATCCCGAGCTGTTCACCGTTCTCTCCAATCAAACGAACTTCCCTGTCTCGGATCTGTTCGTTAATCATTAACTCGCTAATAGCCGTGCACCTCCATTACATAAATCTTTCAGGCGTCGATAGAGAAAGAAAAAGCAGACAGTAAAACTTACCATCCGCCCAACATACCGGAGGACGCACACGCGCCGCTGCCGATCCTGTTATGAACCCGGGTCACTTGCTCGTGCCGAGGTGAGGCGAATAACCTGCTTTCCTGAAATGCTGTTCTCACAGCGAATATAAATATACACTATGCAGAAATATTTGTCAACCACTTTTTTACAAAAAGAGCCCATGAAAAATGCGGCCGGCCCGATCCCCGCTTTGAGACCCGCACCCGGCCGCACACGCCGTTTCATCCGATCCTAACGCTCGCGAAAGCTCCCGCACTCGGTCTGGTCCGACGCCCGCGCGCCGTCTCCGCGGACGGTGATCCGCTCCGCGCGGCACTGATGATCGTCGTTGTAAAGGCATCTCACCACGTCGCAGTCCACCTGCAGGCGCGCCTCCGGCGTCTTGAACAGGTTCTTGAACAGGCCCCCGCGGTTCTCCTCGAAGCTCCCGCAGAAGGTGTCGCTCGTATCGCGCGCTTCGGATCCCTCCACGAGGATGCCGCTCTTGCAGCAGCACTTTTCGGAATTGTGCACGCATGTGGATACGGTACAGTCAAGTTTTGTCATCGCGCATTGCTCCTTCCTGAAATGATAGAAAGTAGTATGCACATTTTTTTCACTCTCATTCCCGAAAACAGACCGGCCCGCGCGGACCGTCCGTTTTTGGGCGGTCTGTCGGATGCGCCCGGAATACCGCGGTCTTAACAGTCGCTCACCTCGTCGACAGGGATCGCGAGCCGCCTTAGCCGCTCGATCAGCGCCCCGCTGTTTTTCATGATCGGATAGATCTTTACGATCTCATCGTCGTTTTTGTCGATCAGGTTATAATAGACGATCGAATCGCCGCGCTTCCGGCGGTGGATCACAGCCTTTTTCAGGTTCGCAAACGGCACCGTTTTTTTCTTCCCGATGATGGGCCGCACGCGGATCGATTTCCCGTCGACCGTCGTGTGCCATAGGATCCCCCAGATCGCGAAACCGAGCCCGACGATCGCAAAAAACAGGAAGAACGTCCGCAGGATATGCCGGTCCGCGTTGACGGGATTCATGAAAAAGCTCAGCATCGTCAGCATGTCGACGATGCCGATGATCGGGACCATCGCCGCGTATCGGATCCGCAGCATGGGCAGTTTTGCCACATCCGGTTTAAAGTCTTTCTTGATCTTCATACCTCTTCATAGCTCCTTACCTTTTCGATCGTCTTGCCGCAGCGTTTCTCAAGGAAAGTCAGAAACTGACCCGCGCGTCCGCGGTAGAAACCCGCCTTTTCGACCGGGATGGCGAGCGACTGGTTCCAGAAGATCACGATATAGTCGGCCGTCTCCTTGATCCACGCGATCCCCTCGTAGCGGTAGCTCGTCAGGCTGCCGGAATTCTCCACTTCAAATTCGTCGTCGTAGAACCGGATCGTCAGTTTGGTGCCCGAAAGCCCGGAATTCATCAGAAGCGTCTGCGCCTGTCTCTTCTGCTCCTGCGCCTTGGCACCCGTGCCCGGCTTGGCGGTCTTTTTCCGGTTCCGGTTGGTATATTTCAGCACGGCCCAGGTCGCGACCGCGCTCATGAGCGACTGGCTGACCCGCGCGTCCTGCTGGAACTGTCCGAAAAGAAGGTAGAACGCGCCGAACAGGACGACCAGCGCGAGCAGATCGCACCACGTCTGTCCGGAGATATGGAACTGAAAGCCCTTCTTCTTTTTTACGGCGTTCTTTGTCGGAGTGGACGCAAGGACCTGGCTCATATACATCGCTTCATTATAAGTGCTCCGCACCGCGTACAACGGTTCCATCGCTCCACCTCCCTACACACGGACCGGCTCGATCCTGAGCCTGCTCTTTTTTTCAAGGAATTCCGCCAGCTCGTCGCCTTTTCCGTCCGCGACGTCGTCCTTCATGAAAAAGCGCACCACGTTTCCGCGCTCCACCAGGACCAGCAGACCGGAAAAGTCCATCAGACGGCCGAGGTATTCGTAATTGACGCGGGCCGTCTCGTTCTTTCCGACCGCCTCGTAACACTTGTCGTAGAAGAAATACTCCCACTCGTAGTGATCCGAGCCCTCTTCGCTCTCCATCTTCTGGCGGATCTCTCTTTTCGCCGTGAACCATCCGTTTATCAGCGTGTAAAAGCAGAAAACCACGGCGATAAAGCTGATGCCGCCGACCGCCGTGAGCACGCCCTTGAACACGCCGCCCGCGAACAGCGCTCCGATCAGCGAGCAGACCGCGACCACCATCAGCGTGAGCATGAATTTGCGGCCGCTGGACTCGAAACCGACCTTTCTCACGCCTTTCTCCAGCTTCAGAAGTTTATCCTGCGTCGTCCGGTGCCTCACGGTAAAGAGGGCATCGTTTTCATTCATCCGTTCCATCTGAACTCCTTTCCTTCCGCTTTTTCTCGCCCGCGCTCAGCTCCGGCCAGAGCGTGCGGATCATGGTCCCGTAGCAGGCCGTGCCGCCGATCAGATTGGAGACCGGCTCCGCGGCAAAGACGCCCATGACCCCCAGACCCGCGATGCGCGGCAGGAGAAGCGTCAGCGGCACCACGATCACGACTTTCCGAAAGATCGAGAAGAACGTGGCCTGTTTCGCTTTTCCGAGCCCGACAAAGCTGGCCTGCCCGCTGTACTGCAGCGACATCATGCAAAAGCCGAAAAAGTACACGCGGATCGCCGGGATCGCGGCCGTGACCAGCTCCGGATCACGGTTGAAGATATGGATAAAGAATACCGGGAAAGCGGAAATCAATATCCACGCGACCACCGTAAACGAGATCGTCACGATCGAGATAAAGCGGATCGCCTGCTTGACGCGTCCGTACTCCCCCGCCCCGTAGTTGTACCCGAGGACGGGCTGCGCGCCGTTCGTCAGTCCCTTGACCGTATTCTCCGCGATCTCGCGGACCGAATGGAGGACGGTCATGACGCCGACGTAAAGGTCTCCGCCGTATCCCTGCAGCATGACGTTGCAGACGACCGCCACCAGGCTGTTCGTAAATCCGGCGACGAAGGTCGACGTGCCCATGGCAATGATGCGCATCACACGGGTCTTCTTCAGGCGCATGGCCGAAAACCGGAGTTTCAGAATCGCCCGGTCGCCGGTCAGGAACCGGATGATCCACGCGGCCGACAGAAACTGCGAGAGGACCGTCGCCAGCGCCGCGCCCTGGATATCCATGCCGAACACGAAGATGAAAACCGGATCCAGGATGATGTTGCAGACCGCGCCCAGAAGCACCGTCATCATGCCTACGCGGCCGAAGCCCTGCGAGTTGATAAACGCGTTCATGCCCAGGCCGGTCATCACGAACACGCTGCCGAGTATGTAGATCGACATATAGGATTCCGCGTAGGGGAACGTTACGTCGCTCGCGCCGAACAGGTACAGAAGCGGCCTGCGGAACGTGAGGCAGGCCACCGTCAGGATGACGCCAACGATCAGCATCATCACGAACGAATTGCCCATGATGAGCTCCGCCTCGTCGTTGCGCCCTCTCCCGCGCTCGATCGAACAGAGCGGCGCGCCACCCATGCCGAACAGGTTCGCGAACGCCATCACGATCGTGATGACGGGCAGGCAGACGCCAAGACCGGTCAGCGACAGCGTGGCGTGGTCCGGGATGTAGCCGATGTAAATGCGGTCCACCACGTTGTAAAGCACGTTGATGATCTGCGCCACGGTCATCGGAACGGCCATGCCAAGTATGTTTTTGACTACGCTGCCTTTGGAAAAGTCATTCTGCTTCGGCGACATTCCTGCGACCTCGATTCCGTAAAGATTTTATCGCGGGATCCTACAGGAAACGGGGCGAACCGACATGCCGTATTCTCGGGCCGCACAGGATCCCTGTCCCGCTAACGACTATTTTATTCCAATAAGCCCTTCAAGTCAATCTGCATTTTCCGGAGGCGTCTGTTCGTTTTCCAGTGTCGACCGCCCGATTGTCCAGAGGCGACCGCCCGATCCTGTGCGGAGACGGTCGTCTGTTTTTCTCCGAAACTTTTTTGAGTCGATCTTCCGGCCGCAGGAATCTGTCGAATTATAGGGAATTATTTTACTTCCCATCCCGTGCGTTCAATGATATACTTTTACCAGTTTTTGCCGCATAAAAGAAAGGTACTGACTGCTATGGCTGACATCGAGCTGACGATCCGGGAACTGAAAGATGAGATCGAAAGACTGAACGGGGAAAATAAGGAACTGAGAGAAACGGTGGACTGGATGCACGACCTGATCTGGCAGATGCTGAAAAACCGGCCGTGATCCGCTATGCCGCGGCGGTTGCCGCTGCATGATTTTTTGGTGTGTTTTGGATACACACCGGTTTTGCAGGAAGATTGGTACGGCAGCGTGGGCAGACCGGCGTACGGACGTACAGGCCGCGTACACCGGCGTGTTGTCGTGTGGGCGATCTGGCGTGCCGCACTTGCGGGCGGCTGTCATGCTGCACCTGCGGGTGACCGGCCGTGCTGTCGTGCGGGCGGCTGTCATGCTGCACTTGCTGCGGTCTGACGTGCTGCCGTGCGGGCGATCTATCATGCCGCCGGGTCTTGACAGCGCCGCCTTCCGGTGATAGAATGATAATGCTCTTTTGAGAGCGCCGGTGAGGGCTCGTACTGGTTTCGACGGGGGCTGTGCAGCTGGTGAAGCTATCCGCATGCAATGCGTTAAATGGCAACCTAAATATAAACGCTAACGAAGAATTAGCATACGCAGCCTGAGTTCAGGCAGCTGTCGGCCTTGAGGTACCCGCTCCTTAAGCAACCGGCATCATGAATTGCGGGAAACGACATGCGTAAAGCTTTGAGCGCATGGGCGTAATATGAAGCTACTGAAAGCGGCAGAATGTCTGTTTCCGGCCGCCGGAGGGAATGTCAAATAACAGACTATGATAGTAGAAGAACAGGGAATCGGTTTTCGGACAGGGGTTCAACTCCCCTCGGGTCCATTGAAACGTCAAAACTCCCATATCGGAGCTTCCGGTACGGGAGTTTTTACTGTTTCGGGTTTTTTCTGTTACGGGAATTTTTCTATCGCCGGAACTTCATTCCGGCTCGGGCGTTTCTTCCTGTTTCCGGAATTTCCCTTTATCGCAGATTTTTCACCTTAAAGTCTTTCTCCAGCTCGCGCCGCTGGTCCTTCTTGGCAATGTCCTCACGCTTGTCGTACAGCTTTTTGCCCCGGGCAAGGCCGATCTCGACCTTAACGAGGCTCCCCTTAAAGTAGACCTGCAACGGAACGAGCGTGAATCCTTTTTCCTTGATCTTTCCCTGCAGCTTATTGATCTCGCTGCGGTGCATCAGGAGTTTTCGTTCGCGCAGCGGGTCCTTGTTGAAGATGTTCCCCTTTTCGTAGGGACTGATATGCATGCCGTAAATGATGACCTCGCCGTTCACGATGCGCACAAACGACTCCTTGATGCTGCATTTTCCCATGCGCAGGGATTTTACCTCCGTCCCCGCCAGCGAAATGCCGCACTCGAATTTATCGTCGATGAAATAGTCAAAATACGCTTTTTTGTTGTTGGCGATCAGTTTAATGCTGCCCTTTCCCATGACCTGTCCTCACTTTTATATCGGATCGCTCCTGCTCCGGCAGGAAGTCGATCGTCCGCATATGCCGGTCCGTCGCCGCGAGCATGACGCGAATGCTCTGCCCCAGCTTGTAGGTCCGGCCCGTCCGCTCTCCGACCAGCTCGTAGCGCCGGTCGTCGAAAATATAGTAATCATCCGTCAGATCGGAAAGGCGGATCATGCCCTCGACCGTGTTCGGAAGCTCTACATAAAAGCCGTGATTGTTCACGCCGGAAATGATCCCGTCAAAGGTCTCGCCGATACGGCTCTCCATGTACTGGATCTTCTTGACCTTGTCCGTCTCACGTTCGGCCTCGTCCGCCAGGCGCTCTCTTGCCGACGAGGAGACCGCGACTTCCCCGAGGATGCCCTCGTAGTGTGCGATGTGCCGCTCGTTCAGCCCGCCGCGCAGGTTTTCCTTTATGATGCGGTGGATCTGCAGATCCGGGTAACGGCGGATCGGGGACGTAAAATGCGTATAGTAGTTCGCCGCCAGTCCGAAGTGTCCGCTGCACTCCACAGTGTATTTCGCCTGTTTCATCGAGCGGAGCGCCAGCCGCGAAAGCAGCGCTTCCTCCGGCGTCCCGGAAACCCGCTCCAGCAGTTTCTGCATCTCTTTCGGGTGCAGCTCGCCGTTCTGAAGATGAAGCGAATAGCCGAAATTGTTGATCAGGATGCCGAACGCCCGGATCTTCTCGGGGTCCGGTTTTTCATGCGTGCGGTAGAGGAACGGGAGCTGTTGCCAGAAGTAGTCCTCCGCGACGGTCTCGTTCGCCGCCAGCATGAAATCCTCGATCAGCATCGTCGCCTCGCTGCGCTCATAGGGTCTTATATCGGTCGGTCGGCCTTTTGCGTCGAGCGTGATCTTGCATTCCGGAAAGTCGAAATCGACCGCGCCGCGCGCAAAACGCTTCCCGCGCAGGACATGCGCCGCCTCGTTCATTAGAAGGAACAGCGGGATGAGATCCGCATACTCCTCGAGGGCAGCCGATTCCTGTACTCTCGTGTTCACGTCGGTTGTCCGGTCATCGGGAGCCTGTGTACCGGCATTTTCGGATATCCGGAGGCTGGGTCCCTGCGTATCGGTACTTTCGGCTGTCTGGATGTTGGATTCCGGTGCGCCGCCGTTTTCGGCTGTCCGGTTGTTTGCCTCAAGTATCGCATCGACAGCCGTGTAGGTCATGCGCCGGTCTACGCGGATCAATGTCTCGCGGATCTCGTGTCCGGTCACGTTTCCCTTTTCGTCGACGTCCATCAGGCAGCTGAGCGCCAACCTGTCACATCCCGCATTGAGCGAGCAGATCCCGTTTGAAAGTCTGTGCGGCAACATCGGGATCACCCGGTCCACCAGATAAATGCTCGTGCCGCGCTTAAGCGCCTCGCGGTCGAGCGCGCCACCTTCTTTTACATAGTGCGTCACGTCCGCGATGTGCACGCCGAGGTGATAGACCGTCCTTCCGTTTATGGTCTCCTTTGAAGCGCTGACCGCATCGTCCAGGTCCTTAGCGTCCTCGCCGTCGATCGTCACCATCATCACGCCGCGCAGATCAAGGCGTCCGCGCTCAAGCTCATGCGCGATCTCCGTTTCCGAAAGCTCCTCGGGCGCTCTCGCCGCCTCGTCCATGACTTGCTGCGGAAATCCCTGCGGTAGGTCATAGGCCCGCACGATCGACTCGATGTCGACACCGGGATCGTTCTTATGGCCCAAAATCTCGATTATACGGCCTTCCGGGTTCCTGCGCGGTCCGCCGAAATCCGTCAGTTCGACCACGACCTTATGACCGGTCACGGCTCCGGCGTCCTCTCCGGCCGGGATGTGGATATCGCGCGTGATGCGCGGATTGTCCGGGATCACAAAGCCGGAGCTTCTGTTCTTCTCATACAGGCCGACCACGGTGCGGTTCGCGCGCTTTATCACCTTTAAGACAAGCGCTTCCGCGCGCAGCCTGCCACGCTGACCGGACGCCCGGACCTCGACCGTGTCCCCGTCCAGCGCGTCTCTCACATTGTCCGGCGGCACGAACAGGTCCTCGTCGAATCCCTCGACCGTTACGAATCCGAATCCGCGCGGGTGAGCGGTAAAGATACCCTGCAGAACGTCCTGCGTATTCTTTTTGTGCTCCCTGCTGCCCGCAGGGATCCTGCCTTCAGCCGAGCTTACTCTTTCTTTAGGGTTCCTTTTTTCTGCCAAGTTCCTTTTTTCTGCTGGGTTTCCTTTTTCTGCCGGGATCTCACTTTCTGCTGAAATTATACTTCCGGCCAGAGTTCCGCTTTCCACCATGATCTCTTTTCCGGCAGGAATTCCGTTTCCTGCCAGGTTTCTGTTTTCCGTCTGCTCGGCGTCTGTCTTCCTATTTATGTCAACTTCTTCCTTTCTTTCCTATCAATCGTCTTCGGACAGTCTCTTACAGTCCGGACGGACACATTATACAGAAAGCCTGCCACCGACAGCCTTTCTGCATACGGGGGTATAAAAAACACTCTTGCGAATTCCTGCAAGAGTGTCCGTTATCTTTAAAGTACTTTCAGATTCAGCACGATAGCCAGAATAAAGATCGCAGCCGCCACGATCTTAGTATATTTTACGAGGTTGCCCTCCATGGAACGGCCCTTATTCTTGCCCCAGTAGCTCTCCGCCGCTCCGCTGATCGCGCCGAGCCCGGCAGATTTGCCTTCCTGCATCAGTACCATTGCCGTCATGGCAATGCACAAGATAACGAATACAACTGTCAGTATGATCCTCAGCATACCTACACCTCCTGTCCGCAAACAGTGTTATTTTAACACAGAAACCTTATAATTACAACCCATTTGTTCCGGAATTTTTCAAAAGATCGCTTTTATACATAAAAAGCCCCTTCATCAGGCTTATGCTCTGCCTGGCAAAGTGAGCATTTCTTTTCTCCCTAAAAAAAGTTTCGAACAATACAGTATTGGCATACCCGAGTTTGCCACTTATCAGTTGATTCTAATTAAATTTTTTCCTTATTCTGCAAGGTTTCCCTTGCTTTTTTTATATCTTTATGATATAATTATTATATAGGTCTATGGGTCTATTTTTAGGAGGCTATTTATGTATGTTGAATGTTTCATTAATAATGCAAAACCCTATTTAAGACTTGTACAGTCCGTCCGGGTCACCAATAAATCAGGCCTCAAGGTCTCTCAGAAAAAAGTAATTAAAAATATTGGCCCTCTCGACCGTTTCGATGATGGGCAGCCTGACTATGTAGAACGGCTGAAAAAATCTTTCAAAGCAGGGAATCCCCTGATCCCGGATCTCATCCCTTACTGTTCGGATTGCCAGCCGGTGGAAACCTATCGCTTTTCCATCCGCGAAGGCAGTCCGGACTGTTTCGGACACCCAAAGCTCTTCTCCCATCTCCTCCTGGAACGCATCCTCGAAGAACTGGGGCTGAACTTTTTCTTCGCTTCTTACAAAGGCTTTACCAAACTGGAATACGATGTTTACGGCTTTGCCAAACTCCTTATCTTCGGCAGGCTCCTCAACCCTGCCTCCAAATGCGCCACTGTCCGCCAGAACAATGATTATTACGAACCTATCCTGAAGGATTTCAACCCGGACAATGTCTATGATACCCTTTCCTTTCTTGCGGAAAACAAGGATAAGATCATACGGCGCATCAACACGAACCTGATGAAAAAAGCCGGCCGTTCCCCGGAGATCCTCTATTATGATGTGACAAACTTTTATTTCGAGATCGATGATGCGGATGATGATATTTTAGACGAAGAAGGAAATGTCCTGGAAAAGGGACAGCGCAAGTTCGGCGTATGTAAGGAAGAACGGCACCAGCCCATCGTCCAGATGGGGCTGTTCATGGATGAGGACGGGATCCCGGTCTCCATCGCTTCCTTCCCGGGCAATACTCTGGATCACCTGACACTGCTCCCGGCCATGAAGAAAACCGTCGATGGCCTGGGATTCTCCCGGTTTATCCTGATCGCCGACCGGGGGATCTGCAATTACCCGAATCTTCTTCATCTGCTGGACG
>CANQGL010000021.1 GCA_947623185.1 uncultured Lachnospiraceae bacterium | reverse complement strand
CGGCGAGCTCGGTCTGAACGGGACCGTAAAGGGCGTCCCCGGGATGCTCTCGCTGATGGAGTGCGCCAAAAAGCGCGGATTTTCACGCGTGTTCCTGCCGGAAGAAAATCTTGCGGAGGCGGAACTGATCGAGGGGATCGACGCGTACGCGGTCACGGATCTGTCTGAGCTTGTGAAGATCTTAAAGGAGCCGGAAGCGTCCGTAAGAAAGCGGCAAAGGACAATCCCGAAGATCCGCCTGAACCGGTATACCGTTGATTTTTCCGACGTCAACGGCCAGCCTCTCCTTCGACGGGCAGCGGAAATAGCCGCAGCCGGGATGCACAATATGCTGATCGTCGGTCCGGCGGGCTCCGGAAAGACGATGGTGGCGAAGCGGATGCCGACGATCCTGCCCAGTCTCGGCCTTGCCGAAAGCATCGAGATCTCCAAGGTATACAGTGTGTGCAGGCTTCTGGGAGAGGGGCGGCCATTGATCGGGGAGCGTCCGTTCCGCGCCCCGCACCATACGGTCACCCCGCAGGCGCTTACCGGCGGCGGGACGAGGCCGAAGCCGGGCGAGATCTCGCTCGCCACCGGCGGCATCCTGTTCCTGGACGAGCTGCCGGAGATGAGCCGCGCGGCGCTGGAGTCCCTGCGGCAGCCGCTCGAGGAGCGCGCCGTCACCGTCTCCCGCGTCGGCTATACGGTCAGCTATCCGGCCGATTTCCAGCTTGTGGCAGCTATGAATTTATGCAGATGCGGAGCGTTCCCGCTTCCGCGCTGCACCTGTACGCCGAACGAGCGGAAGCATTATCTCTCGCGCGTCTCCGGGCCGCTGCTCGACCGGATCGACCTCTGTGTGGAGACCGCGGCCGCGAGCTACGCGGATATCGCCGGATGCGGAAAGAACGAGAGTTCCGCCGCCATGCGCGAACGCGTGGAGAACGCCCGAAAGATCCAGGAGGCGCGCTTTGCCGGGCTTGACATCCGCTGCAACGCGCAGATGAGCGGCGGTCATGTGAGAAGATTCTGCACGCCGGGCCCGCGGGAGGCGAAGCTGCTCGAGGATATCTTTGAGAAGTTCGGGCTTTCCGCCAGGACGTACGACCGGCTCTTAAAGGTGTCGCGGACGATCGCCGATCTGGCGGGCAGCGAACGGATCGAGGGCGTCCATTTGAGCGAGGCGCTTTCCTTCATCCGGGTAAAGGAAGCGTACTGGGGAGCCTGACAGACGCGCACAATTTTGAAAGGAGATCATCATGACCGAACAGGAATATCTTTACGCGATCCTCCATATACAGGGGATAGGAGCCGTCGCGGTCTCGCGGCTGTACGAATATTTCGGCGGCTTTCGGGAAGTCTGGAAGGCAGGAGAGAAGGAGCTGATATCCGGCGGACTGACGTCCAAGCGGGCGGCCATATTCGCCGAAGCGCGCGCACACCTGTCGAAGCAGATGCCGGACCCCGGAGCGCTTGCAAAAAGAGGGATCCGCTTCGTGACTTTTTTCGACAGCGACTACCCGAAACGGCTCGCGCCGTATGCGGACAAGCCGGCGGCTCTGTTCGTCAAGGGCAGCCTGCCGGACGACGAAACCCCGTGCGCGGCGATCGTCGGAGCGCGTGACTGCACGGAGTACGGCCGTAAGACCGCCGGGATCCTGGCCGCTGAACTGGCGAAAGAAGGCGTGCGGATCGTCAGCGGGCTCGCACTGGGGATCGATGGAGCCGCGCACAAAGGCGCGCTCGATGCGGACGGCCTGACGTACGCCGTGCTCGGATGCGGCGCGGACGTCTGCTATCCGCGCGAGAATCACCGTCTGTTTTCGGCCATGGCGGAGCGCGGCGGCATTATCAGCGAGTTCCTTCCGGGAGAGCCGCCGATCCCGCGGAATTTCCCGATGCGCAACCGGATCATCAGCGGGCTTTCGGACGCGGTGATCGTCGTCGAGGCGCGCGAAAAGAGCGGTTCCCTGATCACGGCCACGCACGCTCTCGAGCAGGGAAAAGAGGTTTTCGCCGTTCCGGGACGCGCCACAGACCCGTTAAGCGGCGGGTGCAACCGCCTGATAAAGGACGGCGCGGCCGTGTGTCTCGGACCGGATGACGTCCTGGATTTTTTCGGCATAAAATTCAAAAAAAAATTAACAGTTCGGAAAAATTCTGAAAAGAGACTTGCAAATAATGAAAAAGTGTTGTATAGTTTCCTAGATTCACGGCCAAAGCATCTGGAGGAGATCATAAACGGCTGCGGACTCGGACTGACCGAGTGCACGGAGGTCCTGCTTAAGCTGGAACTCCAAGGCCTTGTTTACGGAACCGGAAATCAATATTATTGCAGAAAGTTGTGAGGTAATTATGGCAAACAGTCTGGTAATCGTGGAATCGCCCGCAAAGGTAAAAACGATCCGAAAATTTCTCGGGAGCAGCTATGAGGTGGACGCCTCCGGCGGCCATGTGCGGGATCTTCCCAAAAGCCAGCTCGGTATCGACATCGAGCACGACTACGAACCGAAATACATCACGATCCGCGGAAAGGGCGACGTGCTCGCCCGCCTGCGGAAGGAAGTCAAAAAGGCCGACCGCATCTATCTCGCCACCGACCCGGACCGCGAGGGAGAGGCGATCTCGTGGCACCTCATCAAGGCGTTAAAGCTCGACGAGATGAAGGACAAGAAGGTCAGCCGCATCAGCTTTAACGAGATCACGAAGAACGCCGTCAAGGCGTCGTTCAAATCACCGAGGGAGATCGACATGGATCTGGTCGACGCCCAGCAGGCCAGAAGGATCCTGGACCGGCTGGTCGGCTACCGGATCAGCCCGATCCTCTGGGACAAGGTCAAACGCGGGCTCTCCGCGGGGCGCGTACAGTCGGTCGCCCTGCGCATGATCTGCGACCGCGAGGAGGAGATCGCGGCGTTCATCCCGAAGGAATACTGGAGCCTTGACGCGCTCATCCGGCTGCCGGGACTGAAAAAGCCGGCGGCGGCAAGGCTTACGAAGACCGCGGACGGAAAGACCGAGATCCGGGATTCCGTCGCCATGAATAAGGTATTAAAGTCCCTAGAGGGCTGCCGCTTCACGGTCGAGGAGGTCAAGAACGGCGAGCGGGTGAAGAAGGCCCCGCTTCCCTTTACGACCAGCACCCTCCAGCAGGAGGCGTCGAAACAGCTCAACTTCTCGACCCAGAAGACCATGCGCCTCGCGCAGCAGCTTTACGAGGGAGTCGACGTCAGGGGACACGGCTCGATCGCGCTGATCACCTATCTGCGTACCGATTCCGTCCGGGTGGCGGACGAGGCGGATAAGGCGGCGCGCGCCTTCATCGCGGAGCAGTACGGGAAAGGCTACGCCGCGACCGGAGCCGGAGCCGGAAAGAGCGGCGCAAAGATCCAGGACGCCCACGAGGCGATCCGTCCGACCGATATCACGATGACGCCCGCGCGCGTCAGGGATTCGCTTTCGCGCGACCAGTTCCGTCTCTATCAGCTGATCTGGAAGCGCTTTACGGCCAGCCGGATGCGCTCCGCGGTCTACGAGACCACGGCGGCCAGGCTCACGGCGGGCGGAAACGAATTTACCATGACCGCCTCCCGGTTGAAATTCGACGGCTTCATGTCCGTCTACACCGACTCCGACGAGAAGGAGGAGAAGGGCCAGTTCCTGTCCGGGCTCGAAAAAGGTCAGACCTTTGAGGCCGCAAAGCTCGAGAGCGAGCAGCATTTCACCCAGCCGCCGGCCCACTATACGGAGGCGTCTCTGGTGCGCGCGCTGGAGGAGCAGGGCATCGGACGGCCCAGCACCTACGCGCCGACGATCACCACCATCCTGGCCCGCAGGTATGTGGCGAAGGAAAACAAGAACCTCTATGTGACGGAGCTCGGCGAGGTCGTCAACCGGATCATGAAACAGTGCTTCCCCAGCATCGTGGACGTCACTTTCACGGCCAATCTGGAATACCTGCTGGACAGCGTGGGAGAGGGCACGACGGACTGGAAGACGATCGTGCGCAACTTCTATCCGGATCTGATGGAATCGGTCGAACAGGCCCAGAAGACGCTCGAGACGGTCCACGTCGCGGATGAGGAGTCGGATGAGGTCTGCGAGCTCTGCGGACGCCGCATGGTGATCAAATACGGCCCGCACGGAAGGTTCCTCGCCTGCCCGGGATTCCCGGAGTGCCGCAACACAAAGCCGTTCCTGGAAAAGATCGGCGTTCCCTGCCCGAAGTGCGGGAAAGATCTGATCTTAAGAAAGACGAAGAAGGGAAGGACCTTCTACGGATGCGAGGGAAGTCCGGAGTGCGACTTCATGTCGTGGCAGAGGCCGTCGGCGGTCCGGTGCCCGAAATGCGGCGGATATATGGTGGAAAAGGGCGGCCGTCTGGCCTGCGCCGACCCGGCCTGCGGTTATGTCATGAAAAAACCCGACTGACGGAAAAAAGCGGCTTCCCCGGGAAACAAAACAGAAAAAATTAAGTTGTTAACTTTCCGTGAATATAGGAAAAAGTCTTGCTATTCTGAATCGAACATGTTACAATTTGTATGATAACAGGTCTCATACTATACGATATTCTGTGGAAAAGGAGGTTTTCGGATAATGAGTGTGGAATTACTGGATAAAACCAGAAAAATCAACAAACTACTTCATAACAACAATTCGCACAAAGTGGTTTTCAACGACATTTGCAAAGTCCTGAGTGAAATCCTGTTATCAAATATCCTTGTTATCAGTAAAAAGGGGAAGGTGTTGGGGGTAAGCATCTGCCCCGGGGTGGAAGAGATCCATGAACTGATCGAGGACCGCGTCGGCGGCTTCATCGACAAGATGCTCAATGAACGGCTTCTCAGCGTACTTTCGACAAAAGAGAACGTCAATCTTGCAACGCTGGGATTCGCGGAGGAAAACGTTACGAAATATCAGGCGATCATCACCCCGATCGACATTGCTGGAGAGCGTCTTGGTACCCTGTTTATCTACAAATCGGATGCACAGTACAACATCGACGACATCATTCTCAGCGAATATGGCACAACCGTAGTCGGACTTGAAATGATGCGCTCCGTAAACGAGGAGAACGCGGAGGAGACCAGAAAGATCCAGATCGTAAAATCTGCGATCAGCACACTTTCATTCTCGGAACTTGAGGCTATCACCCATATCTTCGACGAACTGGACGGAAACGAGGGCATCCTCGTGGCCAGCAAGATCGCGGACCGGGTCGGGATCACCCGCTCGGTGATCGTGAACGCGCTCCGCAAGTTCGAGAGCGCGGGAGTCATTGAATCCCGCTCGTCCGGAATGAAAGGGACCTACATCAAGGTCCTCAACGACGTCGTGTTCGACGAATTAAAGAATCTGAAATCTGCAAATGCGAAGTAAAACAACTCCCGAAAACGAAAAAGGAAAACACGCCGCCTGCGCAACGGCGTGTTTTTTTGCAAAAAATACGAAAAACAGGGAAAAAAGTGCTTGCAGGCCGAAAAGTCTTGTGATATAGTTATAAGGCTTGAATTATGCACGTCTGCGGATCTTCGGGACCGGTGCCGTGCGGGCGGCGCCCGCGTGGTCTTCCCGTAAGGCTGAAGCAGGCGGAGGAATAACCAATGGAGGGAAAGAAAATGAGCGTAATTTCAATGAAGCAGCTGCTGGAAGCCGGCGTACACTTCGGCCACCAGACCAGAAGATGGAACCCCAAGATGGCTCCGTACATCTATACCGAGAGAAACGGTATCTACATCATCGACCTTCAGAAGTCGGTCGTCAAGGTCGACGAGGCCTATGACGCAATGGCTTCGATCGCCGCGAACGGCGGCACGGTCCTCTTTGTAGGGACCAAGAAGCAGGCCCAGGATGCGATCCGCACCGAGGCCGAGCGCTGCGGCATGTTCTATGTAAACGAGAGATGGCTCGGCGGCATGCTGACGAACTTCAAGACGATCCAGTCCCGCGTTTCCAGACTGAAAGCGATCGAGCGCATGTCCGAGGACGGAACGTTCGACGTTCTTCCGAAGAAGGAAGTCATCGCGCTGCGCAAGGAGTGGGAGAAGCTGGAGAAGAACCTCGGCGGCATCAAGGAAATGAAGCGCCTGCCGGATGTCATCTTCGTCGTTGACCCGAAGAAGGAGCGTATCTGCGTACAGGAAGCGCACACCCTCGGGATCCCGCTGGTCGGTATCGCCGATACGAACTGCGATCCGGAAGAGCTTGACTATGTGATCCCCGGAAACGACGACGCGATCCGTGCCGTGAAGCTGATCGTCTCCAAGATGGCGGACGCCGTCATCGAGGCAAATCAGGGACAGGCCGAGGAAGTCACGGAAGAGCCCGTGTACGAGGAAGCGGCTCCCGCGGAAGCCTGAAAATACAGACAATCATCGATCGGAGGAATTTAGAATGGCAGCAGTAACAGCCGCAATGGTAAAAGAGTTAAGAGAAATGACGGGCGCCGGAATGATGGACTGCAAGAAAGCCCTTGCAGCCACCGACGGCGATATGGATAAGGCAGTCGATTTCCTGCGTGAGAAAGGTCTCGCGGGCGCTGCGAAGAAGGCCGGACGTATCGCGGCCGAAGGCATCGTCTATACGCTGGTAGCCGAGGACGGCAAGAAGGCCGTAGCGGTCGAAGTCAACGCGGAGACCGACTTCGTCGCCAAGAACGAGAAGTTCAGAAGCTATGTCGCGGATGTCGCGGCGCAGGCTCTGAACACGAAGGCAGCGGACATCGACGCCTTCATGAACGAAAAGTGGGAGAAGGATCCGAGCCTTACGGTTGCGGAAGCGCTTTCCTCCCAGATCTCGATCATCGGCGAGAACATGAAGATCCGCCGCTTCACGCAGATGGAGGAGCAGAACGGATTCATCGCCTCCTACATCCACGCTGGCGGAAAGATCGGCGTTCTGGTCGACGTTGAGACGGACGTCGTAAACGACGCGGTCAAAGAGATGGCAAAGAACGTGGCCATGCAGGCCGCAGCGTTAAAGCCGCTCTACACCAGCGAGAAGGAAGTCGACGCCGCGTATCTTGAGCGCGAGAAGGAGATCCTGACCGCGGCCGCCAAGAACGAGAAACCCGACGCGAACGACAAGATCCTCGCCGGGATCGTCATGGGCCGCATCAAGAAAGAGATGAAGGAGATCTGCCTTGTCGATCAGGTCTATGTAAAGGCCGAGGACGGCAAGCAGTCCGTTTCTCAGTACGTCGCCGAGGTCGCGAAAGCGAACGGCGCGAAGATCGAGATCAAAGGCTTTGTGCGCTTTGAGACCGGCGAAGGGATCCAGAAGAAGGAAGAGAACTTCGCTGAGGAAGTCGCAAAGCAGATGGGTGGAAACTAAAACATGCTGATCGATCTGTCCGATGTCTTTAACCTTGACGGAAAGGAAGCGTCATGGGAGGTCCCGCTGGAACTTAAGGAGTTTCACACGGGCGGAAACGTTTACCCGGTCGTATCGGATGAGCCCGTTAAGATAACGGTGCAAAATCTCGGGAACCGGAAGTTTGGACTTTCCGGTGAAACGTCGGTGACGCTTAAGATCCCCTGCGCAAGGTGCCTGAAACCGGTGGAATACACCTGCGGGCTCACCTTCGACGAGGAACTGGACATGAGCGTTTCCGGAGAGGGACGGAAGGAAGGATCGGAAGAACAGGCGTTTTTATCCGGCTATCAGCTGGACGCGGACCGGCTCGTGTGCGAGGGGATCGCTCTCGAACTCCCGATGCGGGTGCTCTGCAGGGAGGATTGTAAGGGACTCTGCGGAAAGTGCGGAAAGGACCTTAACGAGGGACCCTGCGGGTGCGATACGGCGTCGGTCGATCCGAGGATGGCCAGGATCCAGGATATTTTCAATCAGTTTAAGGAGGTATGACAAAATGTCGATTTGTCCGAAAAATAAATCTTCGAAAGCCAGAAGAGACAGCCGCAGAGCGAACTGGAAAATGAGCGCTCCGAATCTTGTAAAGTGCAGCAAATGCGGCGCGCTGATGATGCCGCACAGAGTCTGCAAGGCCTGCGGAAGCTACAACAAGCGCGAGATCATCAAAGTCGGAGAGGAATAATTCATTCCGAAACACGAAAACTATGAAAGCCGCCGGACGACAGAGGGGGAATTCTGCCGTCCGGCGGCTTTTGCTGTATATGAGGGGGTTCCGACAACGACAGGAACCCCTCATACTGCCACAAAAGGTAAGGCCGCAGGTTATGCGTAGAACAGAAGCGAATCGTAGGTCGGGTACGGAAGAAGATCGTCCGGCACCATGGCCTCGGCCTCATTGGCGAGCAGGCGGAGCTCATCCATCTTGGGAAGGACGGTGCTGTAATAGTAATTTCCGGCTGCCAGCTCGTCATCCATGCCCTCCGCCGATCTTACGTCCTCATCCAGTCCGTCCAGACCGTCCGAGATCTCGCCCGCGAGTGCGGAAAGCTTTTTAAGAAACTTCTCCTCGGCCGTCACGGAGATATCCGGCAGGACTTCCTTCTTCTGGAGAATGGTCTGCGCCAGGTCGCCCGTATAGGCGAATACGGACGGAAGCAGGTCTTTTCTGAGCATCTCGCTCATCGTCTTCGCTTCGATATGGATCGTCTTGCAGTACGCCTCCAGCTTGATCTCATAGCGGGAGTAGAGCTCTTCCTTCGTGAATACATTGTGCTTTAAGAACATCGAAAGGTTCTTGTCGCTGATATAGTACGGAAGCGCCTCCGGCGTTGATTTCAGGTTCGGAAGTCCGCGGCGTTCCGCCTCGGCCAGCCACTCGTCGGTATAGCCGTTGCCGTTGAAGATGATGCGGCGGTGTTCGGTGATCGTCTCCTTTAAGAGCGCATGGACGGCTTTGTCAAATTCATCCGCGGAGACGCCCTCCAGCCTGTCGCAGAAGCGGGAAAGGATCTCGGCTACCGCCGTGTTCAGCACGATATTCGGACCGGACAGCGAAACGGAAGAGCCCGGCATACGGAACTCGAATTTGTTCCCGGTAAAGGCGAACGGCGAGGTGCGGTTGCGGTCGGTGTTGTCCTGCGTGAAATGCGGCAGGACCTTCGGGCCGATCGTCATTTCAACGGTCCCCTTGCTCACGAAGAAGGAGTCGTTCTCGATGGATTCCACGATGGCCTCGAGCTCGTCGCCGAGGAACATGGAGACGACCGCGGGCGGAGCCTCGTTCGCGCCGAGACGGTGATCGTTGCCTGCAGTGGCGATGGATACGCGCAGAAGATCGGCGTACTCGTCGACCGCGGCGATCACGGCCGCGAGGAAGAGAAGGAACTGCGTGTTTGCGCCCGGATTCTTGCCGGGGTTCAGAAGGTTCTCGCCGGTATCGGTGGAAAGCGCCCAGTTGTTGTGCTTGCCGCTTCCGTTGATCCCCTCGAAGGGCTTCTCATGAAGCAGGCAGGCGAGTCCGTGGCGGTCGGCGACCTTCTTCATGATCTCCATCACGAGCTGGTTGTGGTCGACCGCGACGTTTACGGTCTCAAAGACCGGAGCGAGCTCATGCTGCGCGGGAGCGACCTCGTTGTGCTCGGTCTTGGCCGGGATGCCCAGTTTCCAGAGCTCTTCGTTGAGCTCCTCCATGAACGACTCCACGCGCGGACGGATCACGCCGAAGTAGTGGTCGTCCATTTCCTGTCCCTTGGGAGCGGACGCGCCGAACAGCGTTCTTCCGCAGAAGATCAGGTCTTTTCTCTGATAGAACATGTCTTTGTCGATCAGGAAGTATTCCTGCTCGGCGCCGACCGTGGTGTTGACGCGCTTGACATCGGTCTTTCCGAGGATGTGGAGCAGGCGGGTCGCCTCCCTGCTGACCGCCTCCATGGAGCGCAAGAGCGGCGTCTTCTTGTCGAGCGCCTCGCCGCTGTAGGAGCAGAACGCGGTCGGGATGCAGAGCGTATGGCCCTTGATAAAAGCGTAGGAGGTCGGATCCCAGGCGGTGTAGCCGCGGGCCTCAAAGGTGGCGCGCAGGCCGCCGGACGGGAAGCTGGAGGCGTCCGGCTCGCCCTTTACGAGCTCCTTGCCGGAGAAATCCATGATCGCCTCGCCCGCGTCGGTCGGGGAGAGGAAACTGTCGTGCTTTTCGGCGGTGATGCCGGTCATCGGCTGGAACCAGTGCGTAAAGTGGGTCGCTCCGTGCTCGATCGCCCACTCCTTCATGGCGACCGCTACGGCGTTCGCGACGTCGAGTTCAAGGTGGGTGCCGTCGGTGATGGTCTTCTTAAGCGCCTTGTAGACATCCTTCGGCAGTCTGGTGCGCATGGCCGGGTCGTTGAAGACGAGACTGCCATACAGTTCCGGAATATTCTTGCTCATAGATTTTCTCCTTTCATACAAACAAAGAGGGCACTTCTGCCTTTACAGAAGCGCCCTTGCTTTGCTCTAATGGGTTTTAGTATACACCCTTTCGGCGAAATGTCAAGAACTTTTTTTCATGAACATGCATTGGAATTTATAAATAAAATTTTTGAAATTTGATAAAAAAGGACTTTACAAATCGAAAAAAAAGGAATATATTAATTCCATGTTTTTTTACGCGGGCGACGATCCGGGCTGACAGGCTGCCTGCCGGTCCCGCGGATGCCGCAATAACGAATGGAACGCGCAGAGCGTGTTCCACTCGCCTCGGAGTTTAAAAAATGCTGAAATATGAACGGCCGGAATGTACTGAATACGGAAAAACGGGTATGACAAGGGTGTCGGATTTCTGAGGGATCTGTCACCCTTTTTCTATGCCCGGCGGACGGCCTGCATATCGGGAGGTATTTATGGTCAAATATGTATTTGTAACGGGCGGAGTCGTGTCCGGACTCGGAAAGGGGATCACGGCCGCGTCGCTCGGACGGCTTCTGAAATCCAGGGGCTACAGTGTCACGATGCAGAAATTCGATCCCTACATCAATATCGATCCCGGCACCATGAACCCGATCCAGCACGGGGAGGTCTTCGTGACCGACGACGGGACGGAGACGGATCTCGACCTCGGCCACTACGAGCGTTTTATCGACGAGAGCCTCGATAAAAACTCCAACGTGACGACGGGCAAGATCTACTGGACCGTCCTCCAGAAGGAGCGCCACGGCGACTTCGGAGGCGGCACGGTGCAGGTGATCCCGCACATCACAAACGAGATCAAAGCACGGTTTTACCGCGCAAAGACGCCGGATGAGGACAGGATCGCGATCATCGAGGTGGGCGGCACGGTCGGCGATATCGAGAGCCAGCCGTTTTTGGAGGCGATCCGCCAGTTCCGCCAGGAGCTCGGGCCGAACAATTCGGTGCTGATCCATGTGACGCTCGTCCCGTATCTGAAGGCGTCCGGCGAGTTAAAGACCAAGCCCACCCAGCAGAGCGTCAAGGCGCTCCAGGGGATGGGGATCTCGCCCGACGTCATCGTCTGCCGGACCGAAGTGCCGATCGGCGACGACGTGAAGGGAAAGATCGCCCTGTTCTGCAACGTGCCGGAGGAACACGTCCTGCAGAATCTGGATGTGGAATACCTCTACGAGGCGCCGCTCATGATGGAGCGCGAGCGCCTGGCGCATGTGGTCTGCTCCTGTCTTTCACTTCCGTGCCCGGAGGCGAAACTCGGCGAATGGAAACAGATGGTCGAGGCGTTAAAGAAGCCGCAGAGCGAGGTCTGGGTCGCTCTGGTCGGGAAATATACGCAGCTGCACGATGCATATTTAAGCATTATGGAAGCCCTCAAGCACGGCGGGATCGCGAACCGCACGAAGGTCCGCATCAAATGGGTCGATTCGGAGCAGCTTAACGAGAAGAACCTCGACGAGACGTTCGCCGGGATCGACGGCATCATCGTTCCGGGCGGGTTCGGCAGCCGCGGCACCGAGGGCATGGCCCTGGCGGCCGGGTACGCGCGGGCCAGAAAGGTGCCTTATCTCGGCATCTGCCTCGGGATGCAGATGGCGATCGTGGAATTTGCCAGGAACGTGGTCGGTTATGCGGACGCAAACAGCGCCGAGTTCGATCCGGAGACCTCGCATCCTGTGATCGACTTGATGCCGGAGCAGAACGGCGTCGAGAATCTCGGCGGAACGCTGCGTCTGGGCGCGTATCCATGCGTGCTGGACAAAAAGTCGAAGGCGTACGAGCTGTACGGCACGGAGAACATCTCCGAGCGCCACAGACACCGCTTCGAGGTCAACAACGATTATCGCGACGACCTTACGGAGCACGGGATGATCCTTTCCGGCAAATCGCCGGACGATCGGATCGTGGAGATGATCGAGCTGGCCGACCATCCGTTCTTTATCGGAACGCAGGCCCATCCGGAATTCAAGTCGCGTCCGAACCACGCGCATCCGCTGTTCGCGGGCTTCGTGGAGAGCGCCGAGGAACAGGGCGTGCTGCGGCGGGCCAAGACGCTGCTCATGAAACGCAACCACCTCTCGGAGCCGGAGGCGCACCGCTACCTGCAGAAGACGAGTATGGACACGGGCCGCACGATAGTCGAGAGCGCGCATATGGTGACAATGCTGATCCCGGAGGAATAGGAGAGAGAAACATGTTCAGAGTAAACGAGAATTTTGCAAAGCTGCCAGGCAGCTATCTGTTTGCAACGATCGCAAAGAAAGTTGCGGAATACAAAGAGGCGCATCCGGAGAGCGAGATCATCCGGCTGGGGATCGGCGACGTGACACAGCCGATCGCGCCGGCCATCATAGAGGCCATGCACAAGGCTGTTGACGAGATGGGCCGCGCGGAGACCTTCCGCGGATACGCGCCGGAGCAGGGCTATGATTTCCTGCGCGAAGTCATCGCGAAAAACGATTTTCAGGCGCGCGGATGCGACATTTCGGCGGACGAGATCTTCGTCTCGGATGGCGCGAAGTGCGATTCCGGAAATATTCAGGAGCTTTTTTCGGCCGACAGCGTGATCGCGGTCTGCGATCCGGTCTATCCGGTCTATGTGGACAGCAACGTGATGGCCGGGCGCTCCGGACAGTACAACGCGGAGAGCGGGCGCTTTGACCGCATCGTCTATATGCCGTGCCGCGAGGAGAACGGCTTTCTTCCCGAGCTTCCGAAAGAGCGGGCGGATATCATTTATCTCTGCTTCCCGAACAACCCGACCGGCGAAGCCATCGGAAAAGAGGAGCTCCAGAAATGGGTCGACTACGCGAACGAGCACGGCTCCGTCATCATCTATGACGCGGCCTACGAGGCGTATATCTCCGAGGACGGTATCCCGCACTCGATCTATGAATGCGAGGGCGCGAAGACCTGCGCGATCGAGCTCCGCAGCTTTTCCAAGAAGGCCGGCTTCACCGGAGTCCGCCTCGGCTTTTCGGTGATCCCGAAGGAGTTAAAATGCGGCGATGCGAGCCTCAATGCGATGTGGTTCCGCCGCCAGGGCAGCAAATACAACGGAACGCCCTACATCGTGCAGCGCGCCGGAGAGGCGGTCTATTCGCCGGAAGGCAGCCGTCAGGTGAGCGAGCAGATCGCCCGCTACATGAAGAACGCAGGCACGATCTTAAACGGGCTTAAGGGACTGGGCTATACGGCGTACGGCGGCGTCAATTCCCCGTACATCTGGCTCAAGACACCGGCAGGGATGAAATCGTGGGATTTCTTTGATTTCCTGCTTGATAAAGCGAACGTGGTCGGAACGCCGGGAGCCGGTTTCGGACCGTCCGGCGAGGGATATTTCCGGCTGACCGCGTTCGGGACCTATGAGAATTCGCTGAAGGCGCTCGATCGGATCGCCAGGATCTGAGAAGAATAATTGCGGTATTCCGAACAGACTGCACGCCCGGACAACGGGAGACGACAGATCCCGTCCCGGAGAGCGGAAACGTTCTTCGGGACTTTTTTACGGGTGAAACTCGCGGAGCGTGTTTCATCCCGCTGCGGCGGGGATCCGTGCGGTACGGAATGAGGAGGTAGATCATGGAATTTCTGACAGGAATCGAGAAAAAGGAACGGCTTACGCTGTCGGAGCTTACGCGGGCGGAACGCGCGAGCTCGGAGGCGGTCACGGAGGGCATGGTGCACAGCGTCCGCGACATGGGCGAAGTCGTGTTTGTGATCGTAAGGAGCCGGGAGGGACTTTTGCAGGCGGTGTATAACCGCTCGGAGGCGGAGAAGGCAGAAAACGGGGCCGGGCAGGCGGATCCGGCGTTTTCTTCCCCGCTCACGGAGCTCCGCGAGGGGCAGGCGGTGCGCCTAAAGGGTATCGTCACCGCGGAGGAGCGCGCGCCGCACGGATTCGAGCTCAGGCTCACGGGCGCGGATATCCTGTCGCGGCCGGAGGAACCGCTCCCGCTCGCGATCGATAAATGGAAACTGAATACTTCGCTGGAGGCGAACTTAAACCGCCGCGCGATCGCCCTGCGGAACCTGCGCGAGCGCGCGAAATTCCGCATCCAGGAGGGCGTCTGCCGCGGGTTCCGCGAATTTCTGACCGCGCAGGGCTTTACCGAGATCCACACGCCGAAGATCGGCGCAAAATCCGCGGAGGGGGGCGCGAACCTCTTTAAGCTCCAGTATTTCCATCATCCGGCCGTACTGGCTCAGAGCCCGCAGTTCTACAAGCAGATGATGGTCGGCGTGTTCGACCGGGTCTTCGAGACCGGTCCGGTGTTCCGGGCGGAAAAGCACAACACCAAGCGCCACCTGAACGAATATACCAGCCTCGACTTCGAGATGGGCTACATCGACGGCTTTATGGACATCTGCCGCATGGAGACCTCCATGCTCCAATATGTGATGAAACTGCTCGATACGGACTACCGCGCGGAGCTGGATCTTTTGGAGATCACGCTTCCGAACGCGGAAAAGATCCCGTACGTCCGCTTCGACGAGGCCAAGCGGCTGGTCTCCGAAAAATACGGGCGCGCGATCCGCTCCCCGCACGATCTGGAACCCGAGGAGGAGGCGCTGATCGGCGAATATTTTAAGGAGGAATACGGTGCGGATTTCGTGTTCGTGACGCACTATCCCTCGAAGAAGCGCCCGTTCTACGCGATGGACGATCCGCAGGATCCGAGCGTCACGCTGAGCTTCGACCTGCTGTTTGACGGTCTGGAGATCACCACCGGCGGGCAGAGGATCCATGAATACCGCGCGCTCCTTAAAAAGATCGAGGAGAAGGGCATGACCGAGGAAGGCATGGAGGACTATCTGGACTGCTTCAGGTACGGGATGCCGCCGCACGGCGGGCTGGGGATCGGCCTGGAGCGGCTGACGATGAAGCTCCTGGGCGAGGACAACGTCCGCGAGGCGTGCCTGTTCCCGCGCGATATGACGCGGCTGAAACCTTAAGGGGCGGATATGCCGCCCCTATTATAAAAACGGAAGGGAGATCTTTTGATGGCAGAGATCATTACCGATAAGACGATGGATGAGATCGAGATCCTGGCGAAACTCCATCTTACCGCGGCCGAAAAGGAAAAATCGCGCGGCGAGATGCAGCGCATGCTCGATTACGTCGATATGCTGAACCGGCTCGACACTTCGGATGTCGAACCGCTGACGCACATATTCCCGGTCGAGAACGTGTTCCGCGACGACGAGGTCGAGGAGAGCACGCCGAAGGAACAGCTGCTCGCGAACGCCCCGCAGGAGAAGGACGGGCAGTTCCTTGTCCCGAAGACGATCGGATAGGAGGTCACGCAATGCATATAACGGATCATACGGCAACGGAGCTTGCCGAAAAGATAAAGCTTGGAGAGATCGGCGTGACCGAGGCGGTCAAAGCCTCTCTCGAACGGATCGGCGCGAGTGAACGTGCGGTCGGCGCGTTCCTTACGGTGGAACCCGAGAAGGCGCTTGAGCGGGCGCGCGAGGTGGAGGACGGCATCCGGAGCGGACGCTATGCGGGACCGCTGGCCGGCGTTCCCGTCGCCGTGAAGGACAACATCTGCACGAATGGGACGCGGACGACCTGCGCCTCCCGCATCCTTGAAAACTTCGTGCCGTTTTACGATGCGACCGCGGTGAAGCTTCTGGAAGACGCCGGGATGGTCATTTTAGGAAAGACGAACATGGACGAATTTGCAATGGGAAGCACGACCGAGACGTCCGCGTTCGCGGTGACGAAGAACCCGTGGAACACCGGCCATGTCCCCGGCGGCTCCTCGGGCGGTTCCTGCGCGGCCGTGGCCGCGGGCGAGTGCTTTGCGGCGCTCGGCTCCGATACCGGCGGTTCGATCCGGCAGCCGAGCTCCTACTGCGGCGTGGCCGGCATCAAGCCGACCTACGGGACCGTTTCCCGCTACGGACTGATCGCCTACGCGTCCTCGCTCGACCAGATCGGCCCGATCGGACGCAGCGTTTCCGACTGCGCCGCGCTCCTTTCCGTGATCGCAGCGCATGATGAAAAGGACAGCACATCCGTAAAGCGCGGCGACACGGATTTTATGTCCGCGCTCGGAGACAGTCCGCGCGGCCTCAGGATCGGCATCCCGAACGAGTACCTGTCCGACGGCCTCGATCCCGACGTGCGAGACGCGGTCGGCCGGGCGGCGGAGTGGCTTAAGGACGCCGGGGCGACGGTAGACTGTTTCGATCTCGGCCTGATGGAATACACGATCCCGACGTACTACGTTATCGCCTCGGCCGAGGCCAGCTCGAACCTGGAACGGTTCGACGGCGTGAAATACGGCTACCGCGCGGCGGAGTACGAAGGGCTTCACGACATGTACAAGCGCAGCCGCTCCGAGGGATTCGGCGAGGAAGTGAAGCGGCGCATCATGCTCGGCTCGTTCGTCCTGAGTTCGGGTTACTACGACGCCTATTATCTGAAGGCGCTGCGCGTCAAGGCGCTCATCAAGCGGGCGTTCGACGACGCGTTCTCCCGCTTCGACATTATCCTCGGCCCCGCGGCCCCGACGGCCGCGCCGAAACTGGGCACGTCGCTCTCGGATCCGATGAAAATGTACCTGAGCGACATATACACGGTGGCCGTCAACCTTGCCGGACTGCCGGGACTTTCCGTACCCTGCACGGTGAACGGTCTCGGACTTCCGGTCGGCGTGCAGCTGATCGGGGACTGCTTCGCGGAAAAGAAACTGTTTACGGCCGGCGCGGCGATCGAAGCGGCGCGCGCCGCGGATGGGGAGACGCGCTTTACGCGGCCCGTTTCCGTCTGCGGCGGGGCGGAAGAAGCGGCCCATACGGGAAAGGAGTGCGCAAGATGAAACAGTACGAGACAGTGATCGGTCTGGAAGTCCATGTGGAGCTCGCCACCCGGACGAAGATCTTCTGCGGATGCCGCACGGATTTCGGCGCGGCCCCGAACACGCACGTCTGCCCGGTCTGCACCGGGATGCCGGGCTCGCTGCCGGTCCTTAACCGCAAAGTGGTGGAATTTGCGCTGCGGGCGGGTCTGGCCCTCAACTGCGAGATCAACCGGTACTGCAAGTTCGACCGCAAGAACTATTTCTATCCCGACAACCCGCAGAACTATCAGATCTCGCAGCTCTATCTTCCGATCTGTCACGACGGGTACGCGGAGCTCGATCTGCCGAACGGGAAAAAGCGGGTCGGGATCCATGAGATCCATATGGAGGAGGACGCGGGCAAGCTCGTCCACGACGAGTGGACCGACAGCTCGCTGGTCGATTACAACCGCAGCGGGGTACCGCTCATCGAGATCGTCTCAGAGCCGGATATGCGGAGCGCCGAGGAAGTCATCGCCTATCTGGAGCACCTGCAGTCGACCATGCGCTACCTCGGAGTGTCCGACTGCCGCCTGCAGGAGGGATCCATGCGGGCCGACGTGAACCTGTCCGTGCGCGAGGCCGGGAGCAAGACCTACGGGACCAGGACCGAAATGAAGAACCTGAACTCCCTAAAAGCCATCGCGCGCGCCATCGAAGGCGAGCGGGAGCGCCAGATCGAACTTCTGGAGGAGGGACGTCCCGTCGTTCAGGAGACGAGGCGCTGGGATGACAACAAGGAATCCTCACACGCGATGCGCTCCAAGGAGGACGCCAAGGACTACCGGTATTTTCCGGATCCGGATCTGCCGCCCATCCGCATCCCGGATGCGTGGATCGAACAGATAAAGGCCGACCTGCCCGAACTGAAGGAGGCAAAGGCCGCGCGGTATCAGAGCGAATACGGGCTGAGCGCATACGACGCCGGACTCCTTACGGCGGACAAGGCGCTGGCGGAGTTCTTCGAGGGAACGATAGCGGCCGGAGCCGCGCCGAAGAAAGCGGCGAACTGGCTGACGGGCGAGACGCTGCGCCTTCTGAAGGAGAGCGAACAGGAGGCCTCCTCGATCCGCTTTGCACCCGAAAGCCTGGCGAAGCTGATCGGGCTCGCCGAGCGGGGCGTCGTCAACAACCGGAGCGCGAAGGAAGTGTTCGCGGCGATGTTTGCGGAAAACGCGGACCCGGAGGCGTATGTGGAAGCGCACGGCCTCAAGGTCGAAAACGACGCCGGACTGCTTGCGGAAACGGCGAAACGGGTGCTCGATGCGAACCCGAAGGCCGTCGCGGAGTACAGGGAAGGAAAGGAAAAGGTCCTCGGATTCCTCGTGGGCCAGATCATGCGCGAGATGCACGGAAAAGCGGATCCGGCGCAGGCGAACGAGGCGCTCAGAAACCTTTTGTCCAAACAATAAAAAATCAGTTGCTTTTCCCGTGTTTTTCTGCTATGGTATTTGTAGATTTGCCGGGAAACGGCTGATACCGCCCGGCATGCGAAAGGGATGACAGAATGATCCGCATTGCAGTTGACGCCATGGGCGGCGACAACGCGCCGAAGGAGACCGTAAAGGGCGCGGTCGAAGCGGTAAATATGAGGCAGGACATCACGGTCTGTCTGATCGGCCGCGAAGAGGTGATCCGAAACGAACTGGAACCGTATTCCTATAAGAAGGAACAGATCGAGATCCGCAACGCCACCGAAGTGATCGAGACCGGGGAACCGCCGGTCAACGCGATCCGCAGGAAAAAGGATTCGTCGATCGTGGTCGGCATGAACATGGTCCGCGCTGGCGAGGCGGACGGCTTTGTGTCCGCCGGAAGTTCGGGCGCGATCCTTGTGGGAGGACAGGTGATCGTGGGCCGGATCCGGGGCGTCGAGCGGCCCCCGCTTGCGCCGCTGATCCCGACCGAGACCGGCGTATCGCTTCTGATCGACTGCGGGGCCAACGTCGACGCGCGCCCGTCGCACCTTGTCCAGTTCGCCCGCATGGGCTCGATCTATATGGAGCATGTGGTCGGCGTCAAAAACCCGCGCGTGGCGATCGTCAACATCGGCGCGGAGGAGGAAAAGGGCAATGCGCTCGTCAAGGAGACGTACCCGCTTCTGAAACAGTGCGGCGACATCAATTTCATCGGCAGCATCGAGGCGCGCGAGATCCCGCACGGCGGCGCGGACGTGATCGTCTGCGAGGCGTTCGTGGGGAATGTGATCTTAAAGCTCTACGAGGGGCTGGGAGCGGTCCTGATCTCGAAGGTCAAGCAGGGCCTTATGACTTCGCTACGAAGCAAGATCGGCGCGCTGCTCATCAAACCCGCCCTGAAGGAGACCATGAAGAGCTTTGACGCCACCAGCTACGGCGGGGCGCCGCTCCTCGGACTGAAAGGGCTCGTCGTGAAAACGCACGGGAACGCAAAGGCAAATGAGATCCGAAATTCCGTTATCCAGTGTATTTCTTTCCGCGAACAGTCGATAAACGATAAGATCAGCGAATGTCTGGCCGCGGAGAGAAATATAAATAAGCAGGAGAATGAGTGAAAAAGCAAGAGAGGATGGAGAACTATGGAATTTGAGAAATTACAGCAGATCATTGCGGAGGTTCTGAACGTCGAACCGGAGGAGATCGGGATGAATACGACGTTCGAGGATCTCGGGGCCGATTCCCTCGATCTGTTCCAGATCATCATGGGGATCGAGGAGGAATTCGATATCGAGATCCCGACCGAGACGGCGGAACACATCTCGACCGTAGGCGAAGCCGTTGAGCAGATCAAAAACGCTCTGAACTGATAAATTTAAGGAATACGTCAAGGTGCTGCCTGTTGCGGCGGCGCCTTTCTTTCCCTGTAAGGCCCGGTTTTCTCATACGGGCGTCTGATTCCGGAAAGGAGAACGACTTGGAATACACGTTGGAACGTCTGGAATCCCTGATCGGATATAAATTCGGGGATCCCGGACTTTTGGAGCATGCGCTCACGCACAGCTCCTACGCAAACGAGCGCCACTGGGACAAGACCCGCTGCAACGAGCGCCTGGAATTCCTGGGCGACGCCGTTTTGGAGGTCGTTTCCAGCGACTTTCTGTTTAAAAATTATCCCTCTATGCCGGAGGGAGAGATGACGAAACTCCGCGCCAGCCTGGTCTGCGAGCAGGCGCTTGATTTCTGCGCCCGCGCGATCAGTCTGGGCGATTACCTGCTGCTCGGAAAGGGCGAGGATCTGACCGGCGGCAGGAAGCGCCCCTCCGTGGTCTCGGACGCGATGGAAGCGCTGATCGGGGCGATCTATCTGGATGGTGGTCTTGCTAGTGCGAAAGAGTTCATCTACCGCTTTGTCTTAAACGACATCGACCACAAAAAGCTCTTTTACGATAGCAAAACGATCCTTCAGGAATTGGTGCAGTCGCACGCCGGTTCCGGCATTTCCTACGAGCTGGTCCGCGAGGAAGGTCCGGACCACAATAAGACCTTCGAGATCCGCGCGCTGCTCGACGGGCGGGAGATCGGCCGCGGGCAGGGACGTTCAAAGAAGGCGGCCGAACAGCTGGCCGCGTATCACGGCATCTGTACGATCAATAATACCGGCATGGGTGGAGCATGTATTTAAAAAGCATTGAGGTGCAGGGGTTCAAATCCTTCGCGCACAAGATCAGATTTGAATTTCATAACGGGATCACCGGGATCGTGGGTCCGAACGGAAGCGGAAAGAGCAACGTCGCCGACGCGGTGCGCTGGGTCCTGGGAGAACAGAAGACGCGCCAGCTGCGGAGCTCAAGCATGCAGGATGTTATTTTTTCCGGCACGGAGACCAGAAAGCCGCAGGGATTCGCCTATGTCTCCATCACGCTCGACAACTCCGACCACGCGCTGGCGATCGACTTCGACGAGGTCACGGTCGCACGGCGCATCTACCGTTCCGGCGAGAGCGAGTATCTCCTAAACGGCAGCCAGTGCCGCTTAAAGGACATCAACGAGCTGTTCTACGATACGGGGATCGGAAAAGAGGGATACTCGATCATCGGGCAGGGCCAGATCGACAAGATCTTAAGCGGACGTCCGGAAGACCGCAGAGAGCTCTTTGACGAGGCCGCCGGCATCGTCAAGTTCAAGCGCAGAAAAGCCGAAGTGCAAAAGAAACTCGATGCGAACGACCTCGAACTGCAGCGCCTCGGCGATATCCTCGGCGAGCTGGAAAAGCAGGTCGGTCCTCTGAAAAAGCAGGCCGAGACGGCCCGCGAATACCTGCGCCTGCGCGACGAACTCAAGCGCTACGACGCGAACCTGTTCCTTGCGGACATCGCGTCCGTCGAAAAGCAGCTCACCGAACAGCAGGAAAAGGAGTCGATCGTCACAGCGTCGCTTGAGAACGCGAAGAGCGAATCCGAACGGTTGAAGGAAGACTACGACCGCATCTCCGAGGAGATCCGGAAACTGGACGAGACGATCGCCGCCGAGCAGAACGCCGGGAGCGATTCCCGCCTGGCCGTCGAAAAATACAGGGGCCAGATCGACGTTTTACGCGAGCAGATCCGGGCCGGAGAAGAAAATATCGAAAATGTGCGTCAGAGGATCTCGGATACCGACGCGGACCTGTCCCAAAAGGAGACGGAACAGAGCGGATACGAGGCCGAGAAGAACGAGCTGTCCGGCAAGGTGGAAAAGATCACGGAGCAGCTTCGCGAGGCCGAGAAGGCGAACGAGGATGCTTCTGCGCGCGTATCGGAACTAGAACAGGCGATCGAGGATGAAAAGGCCGCGATCATCGCCGCGCTGAACGAAAAGGCCGGCTGCTCGGCCGATCAGAAACAGTACGAAACTCTGCTCGAACAGGCGCAGAAACGCCGTTCCGAGCTGTCAAACATGCTTTTGAACGCACGAAGCGACGAGGAAGAGTGGAACGCGCAGATCGCGGTCCAGGAAAAAGAACTCGAAAAGCTTCAGGCGGAGATAAAATCACTGACCGACGAGGCGGAAACGCTCGATTTCGGGATCAGAGAGGACGACGAGTCCATCGCGGCCCTCAACAAGGAGCTGAACGACCGCCAGCAGGAATACCATACCTCGCATACGAAGCTGGAGTCGCTGCGCAACCTGGCCGAGCGCTACGAGGGCTACGGAAACAGCATCCGCCGCGTGATGGAGCAGAGAGACAGCGTCCGCGGAATCCGCGGCGTCGTGGCGGATCTGGTCGAATCGCCGAAGGAATACGAGGTGGCGGTCGAGACCGCCCTCGGAGGCAGCATCCAGAACATCGTCACCGATACCGAGGAGACGGCCAAGCGCCTGATCGGCTATCTGAAGGAGAACCGGTTCGGACGCGCGACCTTCCTGCCGCTTTCGGGCATCACCGTGCGCGGCGGTTTCCCGGAGCCGAAGGCGCTCAATGAAAAGGGCGTGGTCGGCCTGGCAAAGGATCTTGTCAGCGCGCGGAAAGAATACAATAACCTCGTCGACTATCTGCTGGGACGGATCCTGGTCGTCGACGGGATCGACAACGCGGTCGCGATCGCCCGGAAATACCGTCATTCCCTGCGCATCGTCACGCTCGAGGGCGAGCTTTTGAACCCAGGCGGTTCCATAAGCGGCGGCGCGTACAAAAATTCAAGCAGCCTTTTGAGCCGCAAGCGCGAGATGGATGAGCTCGACACCGTCTGTACGGGAGCGTTGAGCAGGATCGACCACATCCAGAAGGAACTTGTCCTTCTGGAAGGCGACCGGGACGACAAGCAGTCCGAGCTCGAATACACCCGCACGCTGCTGCAGAACAAATACATCGAAGAAAACACCGCCACACTGAATCTTGAGAATCTCCGCGAGAAACGGGACGGGATCCGGGAATCCTCCTCGGATTTTGATCAGGAATACGGCGAACTGGAAAAACAGATCCTCTCGTACCAGGAGACCATCGGCAAGATCACGGACGACATCGCCCGCATCGAGCGCGAAAACGAGGAGCGCGACCGAAGAATCTCGGAGAACGGCGGCCTTCTTGAGACCGCGAAGGAAGAGAGCAAAAACGCTTCCGAACACCTCTCCCAGGTGCAGATCGAGGCGCACGGCATCGGGCAGCGCGACGGCTTCATCGACGAGAACATCGAACGCGTCCGAAACGAGATCGAAAAGCTGAAAAACGACCGCACGGCGCTTGAGAGCGGTATCGAAACGACCGAAAACGAGATCGCGGACAGACAATCGCAGATCGGGGAACTGGAGAAACTGATAGACAGTTCGGAGTCCGAGTCGGGCGTCCATCAGGAAAAGATCGACGCCGCCGGAGCCGAGAAGGAGAGCCTGAACGAGAGACTGAAGAAATGCGTCGACCGGCGCGACGAGCTCGCGGGAGAGACCGGCGAGCTGGACAAGGATCTGATCCGTCTCCAGCATCAGCGCGAACGCCTGGAAGAGAAGAGAGACTCGTCCGTCGATTACATGTGGACGGAATACCAGCTGACCTACACGACGGCCGAAGAGCTGCGTGACGATAAAATGACGTCGGCGGCCGAGATGAAGCGCGGCGTCGCGGACCGCAGGGAACAGATCAGGGCCCTCGGCCCGGTCAACGTGAACGCGATCGAGGACTACAAGGAGGTCTCCGGCCGCTACGACGTGCTGAGCGTTCAGCACGCGGACATCGTCGCCGCGCGCGCGGACCTGACCGGCATCATCGCCGATCTGGACGCGGGGATGCGCAGTCAGTTCAGCGAGAAGTTCGCCGAGATCCGGAAGGAATTCGACCGGGTGTTTAAGGAGCTGTTCGGCGGCGGCCACGGCACCCTGGAGCTCGTGGAGGACGAGGACCTTCTGGAGGCGGGCGTGCAGATCATTTCCCAGCCTCCGGGCAAGAAGCTGCAGAATATGATGCAGATGTCCGGCGGCGAGAAGTCGCTGACCGCGATCGCGCTGCTGTTTGCGATCCAGAACCTGAAACCGTCCCCGTTCTGTCTGCTGGACGAGATCGAGGCGGCGCTCGACGACTCGAACGTGGGCCGCTTCGCAAACTACTTAAAGAAACTGTCGAAACGCACGCAGTTTATCATCATCACACACCGCCGCGGCACGATGGTGGCGGCCGACCGGCTCTACGGGATCACGATGCAGGAGAAGGGCGTATCGGCGCTCGTATCCGTGAATCTGATCGAGAGCGATCTCGAATGACAGGGGGAAACGGGCATGGAAGAAAAGAAACAGGGCTTTTTTGCGCGGCTGGCCGCGGGACTTGCCAAGACGAGAGCCAATATCGTTTCCGGGATGGATTCGATCTTTTCCGGCTATTCCGAGATCGACGAGGACTTCTATGAGGAACTCGAGGAGACGCTTCTGATGGGCGACCTCGGCGTCCGCACCACGATGTCCGTGATCGAGGATCTGAAGGAAAAAGTCAGGGAGCAGCACATCAAGGACCCGTCCGAGTGCCGCCAGGTCCTGATCGACAGCATCCGGCAGAAGATGGACATCGGCGAGAACGCCTACGAATTCGAGAACAGAAGATCGGTGGTCCTGGTGATCGGCGTAAACGGCGTCGGAAAGACCACGTCGATCGGAAAGCTCGCCGATCAGCTTAAGGCGGACGGGAAGAAAGTCATACTGGCGGCGGCGGACACCTTCCGCGCAGCCGCGATCGAACAGCTCACGGAATGGGCGCACAGGGCCGGCGTTGAGATCATCGCCCAGCAGGAGGGCTCCGATCCGGCCGCGGTCATCTACGACGCGATCTCGGCCGCGAAGTCGAGGAACGCGGACGTTCTGATCTGCGATACGGCCGGACGCCTGCACAACAAAAAGAACCTGATGGAGGAACTGAAAAAGATCAACCGCATCATCGACCGCGAGTACCCGGAAGCGTACCGCGAGACTCTGGTCGTCCTCGACGGGACGACCGGCCAGAACGCGCTCGTACAGGCGCGCGAGTTCATGGAGGCGGCCGACATCACGGGGATCATCCTCACGAAGCTCGACGGGACTGCCAAGGGCGGCATCGCAGTAGCCATCCAGTCCGAACTCGGCATCCCGGTCAAGTACGTCGGCGTCGGGGAGAAGATCGACGATCTTCAGAAATTCAGCGCGGATGATTTTGTAAACGCGCTTTTTGCGACAGATAACAGGTAAGGAGATAGAAAGAGATGGATACACAGGAGATCACACTGGAACAATTTGAGAACGCGTCGGAGATCGTAAAGAAGGTCACGCAGAAAACGAAACTGATCTGCAGCGAATTCTTCTCCGACATGAGCGGGAACCGCGTATTTTTCAAACCGGAAAACATGCAGCGCACGGGCGCGTACAAGGTGCGCGGCGCCTACTATAAGATCAGCCAGCTCTCGGAGGAAGAGCGGGAGCGCGGCCTGATCACCGCCTCGGCCGGAAACCACGCGCAGGGCGTGGCGTACGCCGCCAAGCTCGCGGGCGTTAAGGCGACCGTCGTGATGCCGGTCCAGACGCCTCTTATCAAGGTGAACCGCACGAGAGCCATGGGAGCGGAGGTCGTCCTCTACGGGGAGGTCTTCGACGATTCCTGCGCGTACGCATACGAGCTGGCCGAAAAGAACGGCTACACGTTTATCCATCCCTTCAACGATCTTCAGGTGGCGACCGGACAGGGCAGCATCGCGATGGAGATCATCAAGGAACTGCCGACGGTCGACTACATCCTGGTACCGGTAGGCGGCGGCGGGCTCTGCACGGGCGTCGCAACGCTGGCAAAGCTTCTGAACCCGAAGATCCACATCATCGCGGTGGAACCCGCCGGCGCGGCGTGCCTGAAGGCGTCGCTCGAGGCCGGAAAGGTCGTGACGCTGCCGGAAGTCAGCACCATCGCGGACGGCACCGCGGTCAAGACGCCGGGCGACGTCCTGTTCCCGTACCTCCAGAAGAACGTGGATGAAGTCATCACGATCGACGACTCCGAGCTGATCGGCGCGTTTTTGGACGTTGTGGAGAACCACAAGATGATCGTCGAGAACTCCGGCCTGCTGACCGTGGCGGCGTTAAAGCACCTTCCATTCACCGGAAAGAAGGTCGTCTGCATCCTAAGCGGCGGCAATATGGACGTCCTCACGATGGCGACCGTGGTCCAGAGCGGACTGATCGAGCGCGACCGCGTGTTCACCGTATCGATCATGCTGCCGGATAAGCCCGGACAGCTCGCAAAGGTGTCCCGCCTGATCGCGGACCTTCAGGGCAACGTCATCAAGCTCGACCACAACGTTTTCGCGAACGTCAACCGCAACGCGGGCGTGGAGCTGACGATCACCATGGAGGCGTTCGGCACCGAACACAAGGACCAGATCATGAAATGTCTCGAGGAGAACGGCTTTACGCCGGTCCTGGCAAAGACCTCGCGGATGTATTAAGGGGATGAGCGCATGAGCTGGGGAGAAGCGAAGGAAAAGATCCTGGACAATCTGATATTCTTTGTCCGCTGGACGGTCCTGTCCGTGGCGATGGGGCTGATCTGCGGGCTGGTGGGAACGGCGTTCGGGTACGGCGTGTCCTGGGCGCAGATGCTGTTCCGCGAGCACGGCATGATGCTTTATCTGATGCCCGTGGCCGGGATCCTGATCGTTCTCGTGCACAAGCTGTTTAAGCAGGTCGGGAACAAGGGGACGAACCTGGTCCTGGAATCGGTCCTGGCAGGAGAGCCGATCCGCTTTTCAATGCTCCCGTGCATCTTCATCTCCACGATCCTAAGTCAGAGCGTCGGCGCTTCGGCCGGCAAGGAGGGCGCGGCTCTTCAGATCGGCGGCAGCATCGGCGACCTTCTGGGCAATGTTTTGAAACTGGACGCGCACGATAAGAAGGCGCTGATCATGAGCGGGATGAGCGGCTGTTTCGCCGCCGTGTTCGGGACGCCTCTCGCGGCGGCCATGTTCGGGATCGAGGTCGCGACCATCGGCACGCACTATCACGCCGCGCTGGTCCCCTGCGTCTTTTCGGCCTTCATCGGCGCGCAGGTCTCGCACCGGCTCGGCCTTCACGCGGAAAAATTCGACATCCTTCACATTCCGGCGGTGGACTGGAAGCCGATGATCCTGATCGCGCTTCTGGGCCTCTGCTGCGCGGCGGTCAGCGTATGCTTCTGCATCCTGCTGCACGAATCGCATAAACTCTATCAGAAAAAGATCTCAAATATCTATGCGCGGATCATCCTCGCCTCGGCGCTCTCGATCGCGCTGGCGCTCATCTTCGGGCGCGGATACTGCGGGGCCGGTTTCAACCTTGTGGAACTGGCGATGGAAGGGGACGCGGACCTGTCCGCATTCCTCCTCAAGATGCTGTTTACCGCGGTCGCGCTCGGAGGCGGATTCAAGGGCGGAGAGATCGTTCCCACGCTGGCGGTGGGGGCGACCTTCGGGGCGGCCTTCGGGAACCTGCTCGGCTTCGAGCCGTCGCTCTGCGCGGCCTGCGGCCTGCTTTCGCTGTTCGCGGGCGTGACGAACTGCCCGGCGGCGACCATGTTCTTAGGCTTCGAGCTGTTCGGCTTCGAGGCGATGCCGTATTTTGCGGTCGCGGTGGCCGTGAGCTTTACGCTTTCCGGCTATTACGGCCTATACAGCAGCCAGAATTTCGCCTGGTCCAAGACCAAGGCGGGCAAAGAGAGGTAACAATAAGTCCCTATATTTTTACATAATTTAGAAAGAGTGATTCTGAAATGGCTCACGCAGCAAAACGATCCACCGCGGTCGACATGACGGTCGGATCGATCACGAAACTGCTGATCTCGTTCGCGGTCCCCATGCTTTTGGGGAACCTGTTCCAGCTGCTTTACAACACGGTCGACGTGCTGGTAGTCGGGAACTTCGTCGGAAAAGAAGCGCTTGCCGCGGTCGGCTCGACCGCGCCGGTCGTAAACATCCTGGTCATGTTCTTTAACGGCGTGTCCGTCGGCGCCGGCGTCGTCATCAGCCATTACTACGGCGCGCACGACGAGCGCAACGTGCATCAGGCGATCGAGACGACGATGGCGATCACCTTCCTGTTGAGCATTCTGTTCACGGCCATCGGGGTGCTCACGACCCCGCTGATGCTGCGGCTGATGTCCACGCCCGACGACGTGATCCGGGAGGCGTCCACCTACCTGGAGATCTATTTCGCCGGGATCTCGGGCCTTCTGATCTACAACATGGGGAGCGGGATCCTGCGCGCGGTCGGCGACACGAAGCGTCCGCTCATGTTCCTCTGCTTTTCCAGCCTGCTCAACATCGTTCTGGACCTTACGTTCGTGATCACCTTCGGACTGGGGATCGCGGGCGTGGCCTACGCGACGATCATCTCGCAGTTCATCTCCGCGGTGATGGTGCTGGTGCTCCTTACGATCACGCGCGACATTTACCGCTTTGTCTGGCGCGATCTGTGCTTCAACAGAAAGATCGTGCGGCAGATCATGTCCATCGGACTGCCGACCGGCGTCCAGTCCACGATCACCTCGTTCTCGAACGTGATCGTACAGGCCTATGTCAACGGTTTCGGTTCCGGCTGCATGGCCGGCTGGAGCTGTTATTCCAAGATCGACCAGTTCGTGTTCCTGCCGATGCAGAGCATGGGCCAGGCGGCGACCACCTTCGTCAGCCAGAACATCGGCGCGTCGCAGATGGAGCGGGCCAAAAAGGGGACGAAGAGCGCGCTCACGATCTCCTATATCGTCACGGCCGTCATCATTTCCGTGCTGTGGATCGCCGCGCCGCAATTCATCCGCATGTTCACGCAGGATGAGGACGCGATGTGGTACGGCGTGTTCTTTATCCGCTACTGCGTGCCGTTTCTGATGGCGGGGCCGATCAACCAGGTGGTCTCCGGCGCGCTGCGCGGGGCGGGAGACGCGAAAGCGCCGATGTTTATCCTGCTGTTCTCGTTCGTCGTGTTCCGGCAGATCTATCTCTTTATCGGGACCAAGATCGCCCGGACGGTCTATGTGGTCGGATTCGGCTATCCGATTGGCTGGATCATGTGCGCGATCCTTCTGACCCTGTATTACAGGTTCAGCCATTGGGAGGAAAAGGCGCTGAACTCCCAGAAAGAAGAGTGATGACAGATCCGAACGGGTCCGTCTGTTCAAAGGGCTTCGGAAACGGAGCCCTTATTTGAGATTTTATAATTTGTTCACACTTTGTTCACACATCCCTGCTATATTCATTCAGTAGATACCCGTAGGGGGAATGCGTATCAGGCTTTCCGGACTGCGGATGGATAAAATGCCGCTTCGGTGCGATACTGAAAAAAACGAACGGCATTGGGAGAGAACGGTATGGAACAGTATCTTGTTACGGGAATGAGCTGCGCGGCCTGCAGCGCGCGGGTCGAAAAAGCGGTTTCAAAAGTAGAAGGCGTGACGTCGTGTTCGGTCAGCCTGCTCACAAATTCAATGGGAGTCGAGGGGACCGCCTCGCCGCAGGCCGTGATCGCCGCGGTCGTGGAAGCGGGGTACGGCGCTTCGCTAAAGAACGCCGGCGGAGCGCAGGATGCGGCCAGGGCGGGCGGAGCATCCGCGATGTCCGCGGACGAGGAGGCGCTGGCGGATCACGAGACGCCGGTCCTAAAAAGGCGTCTGATAGCCTCGGCCGGATTTCTGATCGTGCTCATGTATTTTTCCATGGGCCATATGATGTGGGGCTGGCCGGTCCCGACCTGGTTTAAGGGCAACCACGTCGGCCTCGGCATGCTGCAGATGATCCTTGCGGCCATCGTCATGGTCATCAACCAGAAATTCTTTATAAGCGGCTTTAAGAGCCTGTGGCACCGCGCGCCCAACATGGATACGCTGGTCGCGATGGGGTCCATGGCGTCGTTCGTCTGGAGCGTCTACGTCCTGTTCATGATGACGCGCGCGCAGACGGATGGGGACATGGAAGCGGTCATGTCCTACATGATGGACTTTTATTTTGAATCGGCCGCCATGATCCTCACGCTGATCACTGTCGGGAAAATGCTCGAGGCCCGCTCGAAGGGGAAGACCACGGACGCCTTAAAGGGCCTGATGAAACTGGCTCCGAAGACGGCCACGGTGGTCCGGGACGGGGCGGAGGTCACGATCCCGATCGCGCAGGTCAAAAAGGGAGACATCTTCGTGGTGCGTCCCGGCGAGAACATCCCGGTCGACGGCGTGATCGTCGAGGGGAACAGCGCGGTCAACGAATCGGCCCTGACCGGCGAGAGCATCCCGGTCGACAAGGCGTGCGGGGATCCGGTGTCGGCTGCGACCGTCAATCAGTCCGGGTTCATCCGCTGCGAGGCGACGAGAGTCGGGGAGGACACGACGCTGTCGCAGATCATCCGCATGGTGAGCGACGCGGCGGCCACCAAGGCGCCGATTGCCAAGATCGCGGACCGGGTATCCGGCGTATTCGTTCCCTCCGTCATCACGATCGCCGTCATCACGACGATCGTCTGGCTGATCGCGGGCCGCACGTTCGCCTTCGCGCTCGCGCGCGGCATCTCGGTGTTGGTGATCAGCTGTCCCTGCGCGCTCGGCCTGGCGACGCCGGTGGCGATCATGGTCGGCAACGGCCTGGGCGCAAAGAACGGAATATTGTTCAAGACCGCGGTCTCGCTTGAGGAGACCGGAAAGATACAGATCGTAGCGCTCGACAAGACGGGCACCATCACCAGCGGGCAGCCGCAGGTGACGGATCTGATACCGGCGGACGGTATCGGTGAATCGGAACTTCTTGCGGCAGCCGCTTCCCTGGAGCAGAAGAGCGAGCATCCGCTGGCGAAGGCGGTCATCGCGAGATCGGATGAATGCGGGATCACGCCCGCAGAGGTCCATGATTTCCGCGCGCTTCCCGGGAACGGGCTCACGGCCGTGCTCGACGGCCATGTCTTGACCGGCGGCAGCATGAAGTTCATCGGCGAGACGGTCAAGGTCCCGGATGGGCTCATGCGGCAGGCCGAGGCGCTTGCCTCCGCGGGAAAAACGCCGCTGCTGTTCGCGCGCGATGAAAAACTGATCGGCATGATCGCCGTCGCGGATGTGATCAAGGAGGACAGTCCGCAGGCGGTCCGCGAGCTTCGCAACATGGGCATCCGCGTCGTCATGCTGACCGGCGACAACGAGCAGACCGCGCGGGCGATCGGCGCGCAGGCCGGAGTCGACGAGGTCATCGCGGGGGTCCTGCCAGACGGAAAGGAGAGCGTGATCCGCACGCTCCAGAAACAGGGTCGCGTCGCCATGGTCGGCGACGGGATCAACGACGCGCCGGCGCTCACGAGAGCGAACATCGGCATCGCGATCGGTGCCGGAACGGATATCGCCATCGACGCGGCCGACGTGGTCCTGATGAAGAGCAGGCTGAGCGACGTCCCGGCGGCCGTCCGCCTGAGCCGCGCGACGCTCACGAACATCCACGAGAACCTTTTCTGGGCGTTCTTTTACAATGTGCTCGGCATCCCGCTGGCGGCCGGGGTCTGGATCCCGATCTTCGGCTGGACCTTAAATCCGATGTTCGGCGCGGCGGCCATGAGCCTTTCGAGCTTCTGCGTCGTGTCCAACGCGCTGCGGCTGAACCTGTTTAAGCTGCGCGACGCAAGCCACGATAAGAAGATCAAAAATCCGGCGTTCGATACCGCGAAAGAAGCGGAAACGCCGGAAGAAAACGGTAATCTTTCGGCAGAAAACAAACTGCCGTCAAATAAGGAGGAAAATACAATGACAAAGACAATGAAGATCAACGGTATGATGTGCATGCACTGCGAGGCACGCGTTAAGAAGGCCCTGGAGGCCGTAGAGGGCGTTGCGTCCGCGGAAGTCAGCCATGAGAAGGGGACCGCTGTCGTCACGTTAAACGGCGACGTTTCCGACGAGGCTCTTAAGGCCGCCGTGACCGCGCAGGACTACGAGGTCGTATCGGTAGCGTAAGACCGGACCGGCGCGAAACGTTCCGGCAGGGGCGTTCGCGCTTTCACCCGCCTGTAAGGAGGAGAGAACATGAAGGTTTTGCTGATCAACGGAAGCCCTCACGCGAAGGGCTGCACCTATACCGCGCTCAGCGAAGTCGCGGGCGCGCTGAACGCGGAGGGGATCGAGACGGAGATCATCCAGGTCGGCCATCTCGACATCCGCGGCTGCATCGCCTGCAACCGCTGCAGCGAAAACGGCCGCTGCGTGTTTGACGATATCGTAAACGAGGTCGCGCAGAAATTTAAGGAGAGCGACGGCCTGATCCTCGGCTCGCCGGTCTATTACGCAAGCGCGGCCGGGACGCTGCTTTCGTTCGCCGACCGTCTGTTCTACAGCACGTCGTTCGACAAGACCATGAAAGTGGGCGCGGCCGTCGTGTCGGCCCGCAGAGGCGGTACGACCGCCACCTTCGATATCCTGAACAAATACTTTACGATCACCGGTATGCCGGTCGCTTCCAGCCAGTACTGGAACATGGTCCACGGCAACTCGGCGGAGGAGGTAAAGCAGGATGCGGAGGGGCTTCAGATCATGCGGACGCTCGGAAAGAACATGGCTTTCCTGATCAAGAGCATCGCGCTCGGAAAGGAGCGCTACGGACTGCCCGAGAAGGAAAAGCGCGTAAATACCAACTTTATACGATGATACGTTAAAAGCCGGCCCGTTTTGGGACCGGCTTTCGTATGCGTTTGGACCGGCTTTCGCGCGCTTCCCGGCCGGTTTTCGCGCGCTTTTTCGACCGGCCGCGGGGCCGGAAACGCAAATTCGGCTTGATTTATCCGATCCCGCGCGCTATCATGCCGCCTACGGGCAGCGCGATGATATACCCGAGCAGGTAGCCGAAGGTCGGCTGCAAC
>CANQGL010000020.1 GCA_947623185.1 uncultured Lachnospiraceae bacterium | reverse complement strand
TCTTCACCTTCCCGACGCCCGCGCAGCTGTCCCGCGCGTCGCTGCAGGACCTTTTGGATCTGAAGCTCGGCTACCGCGCCAAATACATAAAGCGCGTCTGCGAGGACGTCTGCTCGGGCGCTCTCGATCCGGCGCTGTTAGCGCGGATGGATTATCCCGCCGCGATGGAATACCTGCAGCGGTTTTTCGGCATCGGGGAAAAAGTCGCGAACTGCGTCTGCCTGTTCGGCCTTCATCATATCGACGCATTCCCGGTCGACACCTGGATCCGGAAGATCCTGTTGAGGGAATACGCGCCGAAGAGCACCTCCTGCGCAGGACTCCCGCATTCAAAGCTCTGCGACGCGCTGGTAAAGGAAAACTTTTCGCGATACGCCGGATGCGCCGGCGTCATGCAGCAGTACATTTTTTATTACGAAAGAAAGCGCGGATCCGACTGAACCGCGCTTTTTCTGTCTTTCGCCGCGTTCGCTCACGGCATCCTGTCACAGATACCGTCCCGTAACGCTGTCTTTATTCGCTTTGATCTCTTCCGGCGTCCCGCAGGCTATGATCCGTCCGCCGTGGATGCCGCCTCCCGGGCCCATATCGATGCAGTAATCGGCGTTCCGTATCACATCCGTGTCATGTTCGATCACGATCACCGTCGCCTTGCTGTCGGTCAGCCTCCGGAATACCGAAAGGAGCGTCTGCACATCCAGCGGGTGCAGTCCGATCGTCGGCTCGTCGAAGACAAATACCGTGTCCTCCTGTCCCCGTCCCATCTCACCGGCCAGCTTTAGACGCTGCGCCTCGCCGCCGGACAGGCTGGGCGTCTCCTCGCCCAGCGTAAGGTATCCCAGCCCAAGTTCATGCAGGATGCTTAACTTTTTATAGACGTTCGGCAGATCCGCGCAGACGTCCATCGCTTCGTCCACGCTCATATCCATCAGTTCGGGCAGGGAATACGCCTCCGCGCCTTTTTTCGGCGTGCGCCGGACCAGATAAGCCTCTTTTGCGTAGCGGGAACCGCGGCAGTCCGGGCACGGGATGTCCACGTCCGGCAAAAACTGTACGTCAAGACTGATAACGCCCGTCCCGTCGCAGACCGGGCACCGCAGTTTTCCGGTGTTGTAGGAAAAGTCTCCGGCCTTATATCCGCGTTTCTTCGCATCCGCGGTCCTCGCGTAGACCTTGCGCAGCTCGTCGTGCACGTCGGCGTACGTCGCGACCGTGGACCGCACATTGATGCCGATCGGCGCGGCGTCGATCAGTTTTACGGAGCGGATGCCCTCCGCTTCGATCTTCTTTACATGCCCCGGAAGCTTTTCGTCCTTTGTCGCCGCCTCCAGCGCGGGGATCAGGCTCTCAAGGATCATCGTGGTCTTACCCGATCCCGACACGCCCGTGACCGCGATCAGCCGGCCCTTCGGGAAAACGGCCGTAAGCGGCTGTACGGTGTGGATCTGCGAAGTCTCCATGCGGATCTCCCCAAGAGAAAACAGTTCTTCCCGCCGCAGTCCCCTGCGCAGATCGATCTTTGCTTCCCCGGACAGGAATCCGCCGATGCGGGAGTCCGGGTTGTCCATGGTCTCGCGGACCGTCCCTTCGTTTATCACGGTTCCACCGTTTGCCCCGGCCTCCGGCCCCATCTCGATCAGCCAGTCGGCGTGAGAAAGGATCGTCGTGTCGTGGTCGACCAAGATGACCGAATTCCCATCCGCGATCAGATCGTCCATCACGCCGGTCACGCCCTCGATGTTGACCGGGTGCAGACCGATGGACGGCTCGTCCAGCACATACAGTACGCCCGTGGTGCGGTTCCGCACGGCGCGGGCCAGCTGCATCCTCTGCCGTTCGCCCGTGGAAAGCGTCGACGCCTCCCGATCGAGCGTCAGATAGGAGAGTCCCAGGTCCGTCAGCCGCTTCGCGACATGCTGAAACGACTCGCAGATGCTTAACGCCATCGGCCGCATCTCCTCCGGGAGCGAGTCGGGAACGCCGTCCACCCATTCGACAAGGTCCGCCAGCGTCATCCGGCACGCATCCGCCAGGGAGATCCCCCGCAGCCTCGGCGCGCGGGCGCTCTCCGACAGCCTGCTGCCGCCGCATTCGGGGCAGGGGCCGATCTTCAAAAACTTCTCCACGCGCTTCATCCCTTTTTCGTCCTTCACATGCGAGAGCGCGTTTTCGACGGTATAGATCGCGTTAAAATAGGTGAAATCCATCTCGCCCGCGGTGTTGGTCTTTTCGTTATGGTAAAGCATATGATACTTCTTCGCGGGGCCGTGAAAGACAAGGTCTTTCTCCCGCTCGGTCAGATCCCGGAACGGGACGTCGGTGCGGACTCCCACATGATCCCTCGCAATGTCCTTCATGAGCGACCACATAAGGGTCTGCCAGGGAGCGACCGCGCCCTCGTCGATGGTGAGGGAATCGTCCGGAACGATCGTGGACTCATCCACGGTCCGCACGGTCCCGGTCCCGTCGCAGCACCGGCAGGCGCCCGTGGAGTTGAACGCCAGTTCCTCCGCGCCCGGGGCGTAGAAGTGCTCTCCGCACTCCGGACAGACCAGCTCCTTTCCGGCCGCCACATTCAGGGAGGGCGGCAGGTAGTGTCCGTTCGGGCAACGGTGGGAGGCAAGCCGCGAATACATCAGACGCAGGCTGTTTAGGAGCTCCGTTCCCGTCCCGAAGGTGCTGCGGATCCCCGGAACGCCGGGACGCTGCCGCAGGGCCAGCGCGGCCGGAACATACAGGACCTCGTCGACCTGCGCCTTTTCCGCCTGCGTCATGCGCCGTCTGGTATAGGTGGACAGGGATTCCAGATACCGTCTGGATCCCTCCGCGTACAGAACGCCCAGCGCCAGGGACGACTTTCCGGAACCGGAAACGCCCGCGATGCCTACGATCTTATTTAAAGGGATATCCACGTCTACGTTTTTCAGGTTGTGTACTCTTGCGCCGCGCACCCTGATGCGCGCGGGAACGTTCTGTTCTTTCATACTCTTCACCGCCGGGAAATGTTTTAAAAAACCCCGGACTTCCGAAAACAGGATTTTTCCACATTGAAAGATTCCTTAAACTGTGGTAGGATAAGAATGGGAACAATCATGTCACTGCAGGGTGTTGGCCTTCCATCCTACATAGGTGGGAGGTGGTGCGGATGAGATTCGATTTTAAAGACCTGATGGCCTTTGGAATGTTCATTCTCGCATTGCTGACCTTTATCATTTTGATAAGTCAGTAGCGTTTTTCGTTAAGAAAAACCACCCTTGTATACTTTGACCAGTTCAAGGGTGGATTTTCTATTCTTCAACAGGCCAACCTCTTGTAGAGGTGGTTGTTCCTGTATCTATTATATGCCCCTATCTGAAAATTTTCAATAGCTTTTTATAGATTTGAGTAGACCCAACCTTGGAAAAGACCCCGGCCGCATTGGTCCGGGGTCTCTGAATACTTGGAATTATTCGCAGGTATACGGCATAAGGGCAATGTGTCTTGCTCTCTTGATGGCTACGGTAAGCGCTCTCTGGTGCTTCGCGCAGTTGCCGGTGATCCTTCTCGGAAGGATCTTTCCTCTCTCGGAGACGTATCTCTTCAGTTTGTTTACGTCCTTGTAGTCGATCTCACCGCTCTTCTCGCCGCAGAACACGCAGACTTTCTTTCTTCTGTGGATCCCGCCTCTTCTTGGTCTGGGTGAATCGGATTTGCCGTCTTTATTGTTGAATGCCATTTTAACATTTCCCTCCTGTTCGTTTAATTGAATGGAAGTCCTTCATCCTCGACTCCATCCGGAATATTCATGAACCCGTCGCCGATCGCGTTCGACGGAGCGGGCCTGGACGTCTGCTGATAGCTTCCGCGGTTTCCGCCGCCGTAACCGCCGCCGTAGTTGTCTCCACCGGCGTTCTGGTTCTTGCTGTCCGCAAACTCCTGATCGTCAACGATCACATCTGTGGTATAAACTTTCTGGCCATCCTTATTTGTATAGCTTCCGGTCTGAAGTCTCCCGGAAACCAGGACCCGCATCCCCTGCCGGAAATATTTCTCGGCGAATTCACCGGCGCGGTCAAACGCCACGATGTTGATGAAATCTGCGGTCTGACCCTGATCGCCGTCCTGATTCCTGCGGCCTCTGCGGTCCACGGCAAGCGTATAGCGCGCGATCGCCATCGAACGCTCGCCCTGCGAGTAACGCACTTCCGGGTCTCTTGTCAATCTTCCCATAAGGATAACTCTGTTCATATAATCACACTTTCTTTTACTCTGCGTCCTGTTTCACGCACAGATAACGAATTACCGGCTCCATGATCCGGACGTGGCTCTCGACCTCGTTCGGGCAGTTGGAATCGCCTTCAAAATGGATGAAATAGTAGAATCCCTCTTTCATCTTCTGGATCTCGTAGGCAAGTCTCTTTTTGCCCCAGTCATCCACGTCGGTAACCGTTCCGCCGTAACGGGCGATATAGCCCTTTACTTTCTCGAGAGCGGCTTCCCTTTCGTCATCCTCAAGCTTCGCGCTGAGAACGACAGCCAATTCGTATTTGTTCATAGAATCTTTCCCTCCTTGTGGTCTCTGGCCCCCGCCTTTCAGTAACGGGAGCAAGGATTAATCTGTCACAGATACACATCATATCAAAAAACGAACAGAATTGCAAGCGTTTTTTCGCTTAATTTCCCTTTATTTGCCGGTTTCGGGGTCCGGTTTCCGCAGGCCGCGCGTATTTTTTTCCACCAGCCGCCTCGTTACCATCACCATATGCCCGCAGCCCATGCATTTCAGTCTGAAATCCGCTCCGACGCGCAGAATTTCCCATTCCTGGCTGCCGCAGGGATGCGGCTTTTTCAGCTTTACGATATCGCCGACTTCATAGTCCATGTTTCGATTCCCCCTGTCGCTCTCCGTCTTGCACCGCAGATGCCGTCCGGCAGTCCGCCGGATCACGGGTCCCTATGCCGCCCGGTCCTATACCCCGGCCGCGTCCCCGAGGATCTCGCCGATCGGGCCGCTGATGACAAGATCGGCCCGCTTATCCATCGGCGTGACGGATTTATTGATCAGCACGAGCTTATTTCCGTTGTAATAATCGATCAGGCCCGCCGCCGGGTAAACCGTTAACGACGTCCCGCCGATGATCAGCATTTCCGCGTTCGCAATATATTCGATCGACTTGCGGATCGTATACTGATCGAGCCCTTCCTCGTAGAGGACGACGTCGGGCTTGATCGTTCCGCCGCAGTCGCACTTCGGCACGCCCTTCGACGCCAGGATCGCGTCGATCCCGTAAAACTTCCGGCAGCGCGAGCAGTGGTTCCGCAGCACGGATCCGTGCAGTTCCAGAACTTCTTTGCTCCCGGCCTTCTGATGCAGGCCGTCGATGTTCTGCGTCACAACGGCTTTCAGTTTCCCCTCGGCCTCGAGTTTCGCAAGCGCCTTGTGCGCGCGGTTCGGTTCGGCGTCCGGGAACAGCATTTTGTTCCGGTAGAAGCGGAAGAATTCCTCCGGTTTCCTCATATAAAAGGTGTGGCTCAGGATCGTCTCGGGCGGGTAGTCGTACTGCTGGTTATACAGTCCGTCCGTGCTTCTGAAATCCGGGATGTTGCTCTCCGTGGACACCCCGGCCCCGCCGAAAAACACGATATTGCTGCTCTCATCGATCCATTGTTTCAGAATTTCCCTCTCCGTCATAACGTTCTCCTCTCCGCGCTTCGCTTTTTCTTTTATGGTGATTTACGGTTATCAGACCACTTCGTCCAAAAAGACTCCGTGGAAGGGCTCTATGTATGCCGCAAGCGGCAGCGTGCGCAGCTTCGGCGGTTCCCGGTATCCGAACAGCCACTGCGTGAGCTCCGCGATCGTAAAAACCGGCGTTTTCCCGCGCCGCATAAAGCGGGACTCCTGTGTGAGCTGCGAACCGTTTTTATCGATCTTCCAGAGCCATGTCCCCTGATTGTAGGGGATCAGCATATCCTGCACGCCAAGCTCGATCGTGATCTCGTTTTCCGGGCAGTCCCCGGCAAGCCGGATCGGCCCCATAAACTCGGGCAGGGATACGATGCGGGCCATGACGGCGGGTCTCTCTCCCGCCTCCGTGCGGTAATTCTCACTGGCGTAAAGGTAGCGCATTTCCCGCTTTTCGAGCCCCCACTCGCTCTCCATCCCTATAAAGTTCTCGCCGTTATAGATCAGGCGGCAGGTTCCGTCCTCGCTCTCAAGCTCCTCCTGCATCCGCGAAAGATATGCCTCATCCCGCACCGCGAACACGTCGTACTGTCCCTTAAGCCACGCGTTCTGCCATTCCGCCAGTTCCGAAAGCAGCTCCGTCCCGTGCAGCGGCTCTTTCCGGATCTGCGGCGCGTAGCGAAGGACCCAGCGCGGCTGGTCGAAGACATAGCGGAAATCAAACGGCAGGTACAGGCTCTCCCGCGCGGGCATAAGGAACACGAACGGCATCCTCTCCTTCTGCATCTCGTGCAGCGCCGCGATCATCAGGGACCGCATGTGCCCTTTGTGGCGCTCGCTCACAGCGGTCGCCACGCCGACGATGTAATCGCATTCCGTCTCCGTTCCGCGCATAAAAATGCGGTACGGATTCCGGTGCAGCATGGAAACGATCTCACCGTCCTCCTCGCACACCAGGATCCGGTTGTCTTTTGTCTTTTTGTCAAAGTAATAATCGCAGAACGCCTCGGAATCCTCCGGAAACGCCTCGTTCCAAAGCGCCCTGCAGCGGTTTTTCTCTTCTGTCTCCAAATAGCGTATCATTCTCTCTGCGTCTCCGCTCCCAGCTGTCTGATCCTGTATTTTTTCGCAAATCCGATCGGCGCGTAGGACTGTTTCGCCTGGCGCAGGCCGGGAATGCCCATATCGTCCTCCCGGTTCACGAGCTCCGCCTCCGGGAAGCCGTGGATCAAAAACTGCTGATTGATGTACTGATAGAGGCCGACGATCTCCGGATTTGCTTTTTCGATATGGATGATCGCCATTTTTTCCCGTTTGTTGTAGCTTCCGATCGAGAACGCCTCGAGCGCCCCGTCGATGAAGACACCGCCCATGCGCACGTCAAGCAGGCCGCAGTTCGTGAGGACCTTATGGATCCCGCGGACTTCATAGTCGAGGTGTCCCTCTACCTCCTGCCCCTTCTGCTCCCGCCATTTGTCCAGGAACCCCCAGATGTTCAGCTTGTCCTCGCAGGTCAGGGTCCGGTACTCGAACCGTCCCTCGTACTCGCGGAGGAAACTGTTCAGGTGGTTCTTCTTTTTATGGAGCTTTTTCCCGGAAAGAGTTTTCAGGGCCTCCGCATCGTAAAGGTAATCCTGATTGTCCGGCAGTTCCGACACCTCGTAGCGATCGGCGGGAAGCTGCAGGTATTCCACGGCGGGCTCATCCGCCAGATAGACCTCCAACGGAAGATGCAGTTCCTCATTGAAGTACCGCTCCAGTTCCTTCAGGTATTTCGGGATCAGTTCCTTCTCGCAGACCGGAAGCGCGGCATAATATTTTCCATGAATATCCATCAGCCACAGGATCGCTTCGTCGTTGCGGACGCAGTACCTGATATCATAGTATTCGCCCCACAGGAAGTTGTCCAGGATCACGCTGTCGCAGGTCCGGTCGTGCCGCCTCTCATAGTACTTCGTCAGCGCCGGAATGTCTTCGGCGGCCAGGCTTTTAAATTGCAGGTTCATTATAACAGATTTACTCCCTCTCGTCTTACAAACGATACACCGCATTCGCAGGTTTCAGCCTAAAAACAGGCGCGCTGCCACAGACAGCACGCCCGATTTTATGTAGTCTGAACAATTCCACGCGAACTACAGTCTCTTTAACAGTTCGGCTCTTGCTTCCTCATAACCGGGTTTTCCAAGGAGCGCGAACATATTCTTTTTGTAGCTTTCAACTCCGGGCTGGTTGAACGGATTGACCCCAAGGAGATAGCCGCTCACGCCGCACGCAAATTCAAAGAAGTAGAACAGCTGGCCGAGGCTGAATTCATCCTGGCACGGGATCTTTACCATGAGGTTCGGCACGCTGCCGTCGGTATGCGCCAGAACGGTCCCGTTCATCGCGCTCTTGTTGACAAAGTCCACGGTCTGTCCTGCCAGATAATTCATGCCGTCCGTATCCACTTCCTCTTTCTGCAGAACGATCTCTGCCGGGGATTCCACCACCTCGAGAACTGTCTCGAACATGATACGCGCACCATCCTGGATGAACTGACCCATGGAGTGCAGATCGGTCGTCAGATCGACTGCCGCCGGGAAAATACCCTTCTGGTCCTTGCCTTCGCTCTCGCCGTAAAGCTGTTTCCACCACTCGGAAACGTAGTGCAGGCTCGGTTCGTAGTTCGCCACGATCTCGACCTGTTTTCCTTTTCTCAGCAGGATATTGCGAACGGCCGCATAAAGGAGCGCCGGGTTCTTCTCATACTCGGCCCCGAGCGCGATCTCTCTCTCATAAGCCGCGCCCTCCATCAATTTGTCGATATCCGCTCCGCTGACCGCGATGGGAAGCAGGCCGACAGCCGTCAGGACCGAAAAACGTCCGCCGACGTCGTCCGGAACAACAAACGATTCGTAGCCTTCCTCGTTCGCAAGGCTCTTTAAAGCTCCTCTCGCCTTGTCCGTCGTCGCATAGATCCTCTTATTGGCCTCTTCGCGGCCGTATTTCTTGATCAGCATTTCCTTAAATACGCGGAACGCGATCGCAGGTTCCGTCGTCGTACCGGACTTGGAGATGATGTTGATGGAAAAGTCCTTTCCTTCCAGCACATCCTGAAGGTCCTTGATGTACTTGCTGCTGATGCTGTTGCCTACAAAATAGATCTCCGGAGTTTTTCTTGCGCCCTTCGGCAGCACATTATAAAAGCTGTGGGACAGGAATTCGATGGCCGCTCTGGCTCCCAGGTAGGAACCGCCGATCCCGATCACCAGCAGAACGTCGGAATCCTTTTTGATCTTCTCCGCCGCCGCCTTGATCCTTGCAAATTCTTCCTTGTCGTAATCGACAGGCAGATCGATCCAGCCAAGGTAATCGTTTCCGGCTCCGGTTTTTCCTGTCAGGACTTCCTTTGCGCCCAGTACCGCGCTTTTCAGATTACTGATCTCCTCGTCACGGATAAAACCGGCAGTCTTGGAATAGTCAAATACCAATTCTTTTCCCATATGCCCTCTCTCCTTTTCTTTTGCGTCCGGCTTCTGCGGCGCAATTACTAAGTGCCTTCATTATAGCACTGTTGATTGAAAATAACAATGCCGCCGGTTCCGTTTTTTAACGGTTTTGTGCTGACCTCCGGTAAATTCCGTCATCCCGGGTCCTGCCCGAAGCAATCCTGAAGGATCTCGCCCAACAGCCGGATATCCTCCGGTTTCAGTTCGCGACGGGCCTGGCCGGACACGCCTGTCCGCCTGAAATCGATCAGGTCCCGTTTTCGCTGTTCTCTCCCCGCGGCGATCTGCTCAAGACTTATGCGGAGCTGTTCGATACTTTTTGCCAGCTCGTCCCCGTCCTCATCGGCGGTCGCGGGCTGGCCGGATACAGGCAAGGCTTTTTCCTGCCTCCTCGTCTCCGTTTTCTCTTCTTTCCTCTTCAATACGGAGATCTTTCCGCCCGATCGTTCGCCTCGGGCGTTTTCTGCCGGTCCCGCCTTCTCCTGCCCGGCCGGTTCTATCTGAAAACGGCTTTTTCTTCCCTGCGGCTCCTCGTTCTCCCGGTCCGGGGCCGTCTCATCGACCGCCGCAGTCTCCTCCTCCGCCCGGATATCTTTTCTCCCGATCTCGCGGATCCGCGCCCTCGAAACCGTGCCGGACGTTTTGTTTTTCTTTTCGGCATCCGGCGCATCCGAACTCTTATCCACATTTTTATAAAAATGCGGCGAGTTTTCCACATAATCGACCAGACAATCCGCAAGCTGCTGCCGTTTCACCTCAATATTCGCGCCGTTATCCGCGAATGCGAGCAGCAGTCCGGCCAGGATCCCCATCGTCCCGTACAGAACTATATAATAAGAGTCACAACGATACCAGTACGCACCGAATGCAGAGGCGCCTCCGACCAGGAAACACAGGATCATCGCCTGCACGGACAGGTTGTCCCAGCCGTCCAGGGACAGGTTCAGAAACCGGATCCCGTAGATCTGTTTCTCGACATACGCCGCCGCGTTCCGGATCCCCTGATTTAAAAGGAACATGTTTTCCGTTCTCTGTTTCAGGCCCTTCAGATTTTTTTCCTTTGTCAGGGCCATATTTCCGGTTTCCTTGATCAGTCTTTTGTAGAAGCTGCCTGTCACGATTTTACTCAGAATCCCAAGCGCGCATATTGCTGCAAGTACATACAGCATTTTTCCCGTCTGTAAAATCTGTAGCATAAATAGCTCCCCTTTCTTGTCCAGATAACTCCAGATGATGGTTCTCATTATAATCACCTAGAATTATTTGAGAAGATTGAGAATCCAAAAATCGTTCGCCAAATAACGGGAAAATTCGATTCTCAGGGGGTTCAGAATCCTGTTTACAGCTCCTTAAGCATCGCAAGGATCAGCCGCACAGAGTGTTCGACTGCCTTCGCCTCAAACTCGTTATAGTCTACGTTCGCGCTGTCGTCCGCTTTGTCCGAGATCGCGCGCACGATCAGATACGGGACATGGTTCAGGTAAGCTGCCTGTGCGATCGCCGCTCCTTCCATCTCGGTACAGTACGCTTCGAAATTGTCACGGATCCACGTCTTCTTTTCTCTGCTGCTCACAAACTGATCGCCGCTCGCGATCCGCCCGGTAAAGGTATGGATATCCGGGTTGGCCTTCCGGCAGCATTCCTGCGCGACCCGCAGAAGATGTTCATCCGCCGGGAACTCCTTGATCCCCAACTGGGGGATCTCTCCGATCGGGTATCCGAATCCGGTCGCGTCGACGTCGTGCTGGACCGCCGTCGTCGAGAGGACGATGTCTCCCACATCGACCGTATTTTGAAGGGATCCTGCGATCCCGGTGTTGATGATCCCGTCCACCGCATAGCGGTCGACGAGGATCTGACTGCAGAGCCCCGCGTTGACCTTTCCGATGCCGGAACGCACCAGCACGATCTCCTTCCCTTCCAGCATCCCTTGGTAAAACGTCATTCCCGCGACCGTCTGCGTCTTTACTCCGGTCATTTTTTCGCGCAGTTTCTCGATCTCGACTTCCATCGCGCCGATAATACCCAGCATATCAAGTCCTCCTCGTTCATATTCGAAATGATCCATGTCTCTGGTTCAGACAAACATACGGTTACATTATACGGAATTACTCCCCAAATTTCAAGTGACGGAGAGGCCGCCGGAGTCCGCGCGCCATGCAATTCGCCGAAACCGCCGCTGTGCGATCCCTCTGGGACCGACACCGAGCGATCCGCCGAAGCCTCCGAGATGCGATCCGCCGGGATCATCTTATTCCAATCTTGACAATTTCCGTCTCCGCCGTCTATAATGAAGTAAATAACCGGGCAGCCAGTATTATAAAAGCTGTAATATTAATCATACATGGAGGGTTTAATTATGATTTACAAGACTCAGGGAACCTGTTCAAGTGCGATCATGTTTGACGTGATTGATAATAAACTGTCCAACGTCCGTTTTGAAGGCGGATGCAACGGCAACCTTCAGGGCATCGGAAGGCTGGTCGAGGGTATGGATATTGACGAAGTGATCAGCCGTATCGAGGGCGTACACTGTGGCCCGAAGCCGACTTCCTGCCCGGATCAGCTTGCCAGAGCGCTGAAGCAGTATAAAGCCCAGCAGCATTAACATCGACAAAATCGTCCGGATTCGGAGGAGGACCGCAGGTTCTCCTCTTTTTCTGTATAAAGACGGACACCGCTCCGGTCCGGAAACCCCGGAGCGGTGCACAGTTACTCATCATGTACAGCCAGACTGAATCTAAATGTCGGTCGCCTCACCTCCTCTGCTCATAAATTTTATATATTGGGCCCTAATATATAAGTATGCTTTATCAGGTGCCGGCAGGCGCGTCCCCGGACTCCGATGGGAGTCTCAGTTAAAGCCGCCGGACATGATTTCAAACGGATCAGGTCAGCCTCCCGGGCTGCCGCTTCGCTGACGGTAAGTTCCGATTTGGGGTTGACATTTCTTCTTCATCCGTTACTATAGTATTATCTTATCAATGAGTATGAAAACGGAGGCAACTGCTTTTTATGAAAACGATCATTTTAACGGGCGGCGGGACTGCCGGCCATGTCACTCCCAATCTGGCTCTTCTCCCCGCTCTGAAGGACGCCGGCTTTGAAGTACGTTACATCGGCTCCTATAACGGGATCGAGCGCAAATTGATCGAAAGTGCCGGGATCCCCTATGACGGGATCTCTTCCGGCAAGCTGCGCCGTTACTTCGATCCCAAAAACTTTTCCGACCCCTTCCGTGTCCTGAAAGGATACGCCGAGGCCCGCAAACTGCTCAAAAAATATAAGCCGGATGTGGTCTTTTCCAAGGGTGGCTTCGTTGCCGTTCCCGTCGTCCTTGCCGCAGGTCATTATAAGATACCGACGATCATCCACGAGTCCGATATGACCCCCGGCCTCGCCAATAAACTCTGCATCCCTTCCGCAAAAAAGGTGTGCTGCAACTTCCCGGAGACCCTTAAGTATCTTCCCGAGGAAAAAGCGGTCCTTACCGGTTCGCCGATCCGGGCGGAGCTTTTAAAAGGCGACCGCCTTGCCGGTCTTCAGTATACGCATCTTTCCGCTAATAAGCCGATCGTTTTGGTCATCGGCGGGAGTCTCGGCGCGGTGCATGTAAACGATGCGATCCGGAAGATCCTGCCGAAACTTCTGGAAAAGTTCCAGCTTATCCACATCTGCGGGAAAGGTCATCTTGACGAATCGCTCATCGGCACCCCGGGATACGTCCAGTACGAGTATGTCGACAGCCCGTTAAAGCATCTGTTTGCGGCCGCGGACATCATTGTCTCGCGCGCCGGCGCTAACTCGATCTGCGAGATCCTTGCCCTCCGAAAGCCGAACGTTCTGATCCCGCTTTCCGCCGCAGCCAGCCGCGGGGACCAGATCCTGAACGCCAACTCCTTTGCCGCGCAGGGATTCTCGGCTGTCCTCGAAGAGGAGAACCTCACGGACAGTTCGCTGTATGAGACCATCGAAAACACCTATGAGAACCGACGGCAGTACATCGAGGCCATGGAAAAGAGCCATTTGAACAATGCCGTAGACACGATCCTCTCCCTGATCAACGAGTGCGTTTCCAGCTGACGGACCGCGCTCTCCCGATCACGGTATTTTCCGGCCGCAGCGGCCGGTCACAGTGCGCTTTTGATCCGGTCCGCCGTCTTTGCAAGCTCTTCCGGAGTTTCCTTGCCCGGAGTCCATGTAACGATGGAAGGACCGTTTTCATAGCGCGGGATCACATGGACATGAAAATGGAATACGGTCTGCCCGGCCGCCTCTCCGTTGTTCTGGACCAGGTTAAACCCGGCGCATCCCAGCGATTTTTTCATTGCCGTCCCGATCTTTGCGCCAAGCGGAAGGATTTTGGCCGCGACTTTCGGATCCAGTTCGCAGACGTCGCGGAAATGGTCCTTCGGAAGGATCAGGGCGTGTCCCTTTGACGCCGGTCCCAGATCCAGGATCACGCGGAATTCGTCATCCTCATATACCGTCGACGACGGGATCTCCCCATTTGCGATCTTGCAGAAAATACAGTCATCTTTCTTCATTTTCGATTCCTCCGATAAATGCGTTTTTCTTCCGTTTACGATATAAAACCGCTCCCAGCACGATACCGATCAGCAGCCCGGAAATATGGGCCGCGTTATCGACGCCCTGCTCGGTCAGTCCCAGGCACAGGGAGAGTACGATCATGACGATCAGCTGGCGGGAGCTGAGATCTTCCAGCTGCCCTTTATTGATCAGCACCGCGTACAGAAGCCCTCCGATCACTCCGAAGATCGCTCCCGACGCGCCTGCGGATATAACTATGATATCCCTGGGCTCCAGCATCATGGAGACCCAGTTGGAGCCGATCCCGCAGGCCAGGTAAAAAATCAGGTACTTCAAGTGACCGAGCGCCCGCTCAAGATTATCGCCCAGAGCAAACAGTATGATCATGTTGTTTACGATGTGCCTGATCCCGAAGTGCATGAACATTGCCGTTACGAGCCGGTAGTATTCATTCCCCTCCAGGACTGCCTCCGCTGCCATTGCCCCGTGTTCATACATAAACCCGGCGTCCAGGGAGGAGCCCGTCAGCTCCAGATATAAAAAGTATAAAACATTCAGCGCGATCAGCGATCCGTTTACATAGGCACGCTTTCCGAAAACGTATCCCATAGTCCTGATTCCTTGATGGTTGTTTTCGCCGGGACACTCGGGAAACTTCGTTTCCCTCGTTCGCGGGCTTCGCCCGATGGATCCGTCCAACTCCGAAATTGCCTTCATGCAAGCATGGGCAATTTCTGCCTTGTCCGTCTCCGCCCGGCTCATTGCTTTCGCGGATATTGTACCGCATTCACTAAACTCGTCGCTCGCCTTGCGGCTCCGACTCGTTAAGTGTCTGGGTATTACTCGCACTAAGCTCGTGCGGCGCCTTATGGCTTGCACTTGCTAAGTGCTCATATTATACCTTGTCAGCAGGAAAACAAGCGCGAACGCAGTGAGCATTTGTTTTCACCTGACATGGTAACGACAAAATCACAAGCAGCGTAGCTGCGGCAGATGTGCAAAGCACATCTGGATTTTGGAGTTATTATACCACATTCAGGTTTGCTGTGCAATGCCGCAACATGCCTGATTCGGTTTCCTTCCCTGCCTAATTTTGTCTAAATCTGTATTTTTTTGTCGAGATCATCAGCTCGTCCCCGACGAATATCGGGCAGGTTTCGTTTGTTTCCAGCCGCCTTCCGTTCACGGCCGTGCCGTTTGTGGAATTCAGGTCCGTCACATAGCAGCAATCGTCCGATTTGCTGATTTTCAAATGAAGTCTGCTGATCCCGGGCTCATCCAGACAGCAGTCCGAAAGGCTTTTATTTTTTCCGATAATGAACGGAAAATAGGGAAGTTCGATCTCGCCGTCACCGTCCAGAGAGATCAGACTGTACTCGGGCGTATCGTCCGAACCGGGCGTCAGAAGGATCGTCTGTATTTCATCGTCCGGATCCGTTTCTTCCCCCGCGCCGTTTCCGGCATCCGCGATCAAATCTTCCCATGCGCCGTACCGGATGTTTTCGCTCCCGTTTTCCCATCCGGCCTCCCGGAACCGGATCTCCCATTCTTCTCTGTCCTCTTCTTCTGCGTCTTCCGCCTGAAACACCTTCCCCGTCCCGGCAAACAGCGCCGCGCCCGTCACCAGCAGGATTTCAAGAGCGATCAGGATCCATTTATATTCCAGCAACGCTGATATCCCCATCACGGCGGCCAGCGCGGCGGAAACCGCAAGTCCCAACAAAGCTGCTGCCGCGACCCACCTGATCTTTGTCCCGGCGGTCCCGATTCGTACAGAGCGCGGTTTTACTGATTGCGGTTCCGGCCATGATTCCGGTCGCTGTTTCGGTCGCGGTTCCGACTGCTGTTCCGATCTCGATTCCGGCCATGGTTCCCGTTCAGATCTCTGCTCCGCGTTTTCCCGGCATCCGGACGATTCCGAGACGGGTTCCCGGATACTGACGGCGGTCCTGCTTTCCTCTCCGGTCGTCCACTCGGTACCGGTTTTCGGTTTTTCCCTTCTCAGACACGTCTCGATGTCCTCGATTCCGAAATTCATCTTCTGGCTCTGTCTGAAGATCCCGAACGCCAGCATCACCGCTTCGCTGTCGCCATGGTCCACATGGTCCAGCAGATATTGGATCAGCCCCCTGAATTGTTCCGAAAAGTCCTTTTCGGCTCCCGGGATCAGGCAAAGACTGCAGCGGAATGAATCCGGTTCCATATAAAGGAACTCAGGATCCAGACAGAGTTGGTTTTCATCCAGAAAGAACGTTTCCAGTCTTCGCAGCGTCACGATCAGGTCCGATATCAGCCGCCGGATCTCCGGTTCACCGGCCACACGACCCTCCAGGAGCCGATTCAGCGGCTGCCGTGACGTAATGTCATAATAATAACGCGATTTTCCGTCCGTTTTTCTGCATCGGAACGGGATCAGCCCGGAAACCGTATTCCGCTCAAGCATTTTGGCGGCGTATTCTCCCCGGCCTTCCGGTTCCGGATCGATGATCATGTAATTCCGGTTCCGCTCTCTTTTAAACTCAACTTCCATGATCGTTCAAACTCTCTCCCAGTTCTGAAAGGGCCGTCCATCTCCTGATCCGCATCCCCGGTTCAAAGGCATCCATCTCTATTCTCCGCTCGCGGTCCCCCGAAAGCGCTTTCCCTTTGGCCCGGGCCCCGTCCCGTTCAAGCCGTATCTGGTAAACGCCGCCAAGCAGCCGCGGATTTCCCTCTTCTTCCCCTTCCACCGCATATTCCTGCGCCGTCCGCCCCTCTTTCCGCCCGCACCGCATTTTTTCCAGAGACTCCTCCAGGATCATGCCGCCCGTCACATCGTCGCAGAGCCGGTACGCATTTTTTATTACGGCCCCAAGCGTCAGAAACACAACCGACAGGACAAGCGCCGCCTCAACGGTAAAGCTGGCCGTCAGGCGCACATCCAGAGTCCGGCCGGAAGAAGAAACGGGAGGAACGGGATCCGCATTTTCCGGAATCCCCCGCCCTTTCCCATCATAAATACGGCCATGCAGAGCCCGAAAACGCTGCCTATAAAAAGTCCGGAGAACAGCAGGAAATAAGTCTCCTCCGGCTTCAGAAAAAGCCCGGCTACCACGAAAAACCATCCGTCTCCCTCCCCGATCCCGCCTCCGGTCAGGCGGCTTGCAAGCAATAGCAGAATGCCGGCCGAAACCGATCCGGCTGTAAGATACCATGTTCTTCCTTCGATCAGACACAGCGCTCCGCCCGCCAGACCGAAAAGCAGCAGGAACCCCTTCCCCAGGCTGCGGCTGCGAAGATCCTGCCAGGCCGCGAGGACCAAAAAGACGGCAAACAGTTTCACGGTTATCCTCCCCGGCCCGCGCAGTATGAGCACAGGCCCAGATGTTCCACTTCCCGCAGAGGCACGCGCCGCACATAGGCCGCCATTGCGCTGCACGACCGGTCGGAATGATAGTGCTCTCCTTCGGGCGTAACGTAAACCTCGCCGTTTCCGGCGTTTCCTTTCACGCATCGCGAGCAGGCGGTATACCGTTTCCCGGATGCGTTCCGTTCCGCGGCCGCCCGTTCCCCGGGCAAGGCCCTGTAACGGTTTGAAAGATAATGGCAGTCCCGGAACTTGTGGTAACGTCCCATTCCTGCGCCGACATAGACCATCTCTTCCCCGGTCTCATCCTCTTTTCGATCCACGTCCTGCTCCCGCAGTTTCCCGTCTTTTCCTGTCCACGGCCGTCTGCACGCCGCGGCTCTCATAACGATCCCTCCGCGCAGCGCGGGAAAGAACGGGATCCGTTCCGGATAAGAGACTTCAAAGCAGAGATTTCCGTTTCGGTCGGGCAGCTCCGCTTTTCGGATCACGATCCCATCCGCATGAACTCCCGCCTTTCCTTTCAGCCATAATCCCGCGGCTGCCTCCAGAGCCGCGGGGTCGGGAGCCTCATCCGATTCTCCCTTTTTTAGCAAAGTTTCTGTAAACAAAAATTTCAGGCTCAGATCCTCACAGACGGTTTCCACTGCAGTCTGTACCCTGCGCTGACGGTCCAGCCATTGCAGCGGCTGCATCAGCGCTACTGCAAGAAACAGAAAGAAAGGGAGGCAAAGCGCTGCTTCCAGCGTCAGACTTGCGGCAAATCCATCCGTTTTGGTCCGGGAGGCAGACGGCGACACCCTTTTTTCCGTTCGTTCCGCACAGGCGCTCTTCCGATCCCGATTGACTGGTACTTGGAGAGTCCTTTGGATCGTATTCTTTAAAAAAGGGGTGAAAGGGAGAAAATGCTTCTGTAAGGTTTCCGAAAAAAAGAGCATCGCCGTTCGCCTCCCTAATATCCTATCGTCGCGGCTGCGGTATTCAGGTAGCCGCTTTTTAGTAAAAACAAATGTCTCTGTCTGACCCGCGCCCGCATTTCCGCCTCGTAAATGCAGTCCGAAACCGCAAAGTCCGCCTGGGTCTTCCTTAGATTCCACTGGATCAGATCCATCATGCGGAAGTTTCTTACGTTCCGATTTTCAAGGAACAGTAAGATACGAAAATAGCTTCCGTAACCGAATCCGCCTTCCGCCTGCGTTTCCCCGTTTCCCGCCGGGTCCCTTCCGAAGTCCAGAAACGCAAGCGACAGCAGGCTTTCCATGCCGGTCCTCCATGTCGTCTCCGTCTTCCATAGCGGAACGCTTCCGCCGGCAAACAGGCTCCTTAGATCCGCGACCGATTCGCCGAACGCCCATAGGGTAAGGACAAAGAAGGTCAGTACAAACTTTACGGGCACATTCCCCGCCGATACCGCCGCCGCGAGCGCTTCCGCTTCCGCCCGTTTCTCCGGCGAACCCAGCAGGTACAGAAGATTTGCCGCACCGCGGATCGCCAGCAGTCGCTCGGCTGTTTCCCGGAGGTTGTCCCTGTCGCAGGATCTTCCGCACAGTATGTATTCCTGTTCGTAGAGGAGTTCCTGCTGCCCTCTTTGCGCCTTCTCCAGAAACGAATCAAAGGAAAGCAGAATGTACTCGCCGATCAAAAACTGTCCGGCCGGTTCGACAGGCGGTCCGCCGTTTTCCCTTCTTTGAGAGGGAATGCCCTGCAGCGATACCTTTCGCTCCGACACGGCCGTCCCCGGTGGCAGAACGGTTTTAAGAAGATCCGCATCCAGCAACTTCTCGAGCCGATCCAGTGCCGACATTTTCTCCCGGTCCGGCTTCTCCCTTCTTCCGATATCCGGGGCCTCGATCCCCTGGGCGAGCGCGAGGATCGAATCCCAGTCCGGATCCGTTTCGTCCGCCTCATCGTCCCCGGCGTTTTCCGCTTCCTCAAGCAGCTCCAGAGCCGATTCGAGATCCGCCTTCCCGGCAAGAAGCCTCCGTTCCGTTTCACGGAATTCCGAGAGCGTTTCCGCGGCCGCTTTTTCCGTCTGTTCGTATGCGGACAGTTCCCGGTCCATCGGCTCTTTTGCCTCGCTCTCCGGCCGTGAAGCGAAGACGTTATCTCCGGAAACGGAGGCGCGGTGGGCGGAAAGCCGTTCAAGTTCCTTCCCGTATCCGTCAACGCATCCGGAAAACCGGTTTATCTTTCTTTTCAGTTTTTGGGCGCGCGACCGGAAAGCTCCCGCGTTCTCCCTCTCCGCCGCTCTTATCACGCCGTCCCGCAGCTTTGTGATATCTTCCAGCACATCCATCGCTTCAGCACGTTTCTTTTCCAGCCGTTTGGTCTCCGCGCCGGCCTCCCGGCAGACCCTGAGCAGTTCCCTGAAGTCCGCCGCCTTTGCCGCCTGCGCGGCTTCCCGCGCGATCCCGGCTGCGTCCGCGGCCGCTTCCGGCAAACGGTACCCGATGTAGGAAAGGATCTCTTTTTCCAGGGCCTCCCCGCCGTTTTCCTCCATCCTCACGATCCCCGCGATCTCCGTCTCCTCTCGCTTCATCGGGTAAAGATTCTCCTGTTCCAGATAGTAATCCAGAAACGTTCCGAAAGAGTCCGCGATCGCTTTTTCTGATTCCGCCTCAAGGAACAGCAGCCGGTAGCGTTCCCACAGTTCCCTGTTATACTGGCTCATGACGGAGGCCGCGGCGGAATCCGCAGCCATCGTCAGATAAAGCCGGGCTCCCGCCGTTCTGGCGGATTCCAATAGCCCCATAAGGAGCGACAGGATACTCACCAGCGCAAGACACAGAAAAACCGTGATCTCTCCCCGTTTCCGCATTCTCAATATACCTCTTTTGACTGCTTGTTGATCTCCGTGAAAATGTTGTTTAACAGTTTGTTGATCTGGCCCTTGAATACGACCACCAGCCCGATCAGCACGACCAGTATCAGCACCACCTCGATCACTCCTACGCCGTCCTCTTCCAGCAAAAATTCTTTCAGACGCAATCCGATTCCTCCTCTCAGCCCAGCGACAGAAACGCCGGGGCGACTATCATCACCATCACCGTTCCCAGCATCAGGAACATCGGGATCAGAAGCTTTGCCGACGCTTCCTCGCCCTTTTTCTTCGCAACATCTTTCCGCTGTTTAAACGCCTCATCCATCTCGGCTTCCAGCAGCTTCCGCAGATCTCTTCCCCCTGTGTTCAAGCTGCTTTCCAGAAGAGCCGCGAACCTTACATAGCAGCGCAGTCCCAGCCTTCTTCCGAATTCGGCGTAGGCCCTGCCCTCCGGCACTCCTGTCCTCATCTGATTCTCCGTGGTCTCGATCTCCTCGTAGAGCGGATGGAAACCGCGTTTTGCGGGATTTCTGCAGTCTTCCGCCTGTCTGCTCCATACCTGTCTCACCGGATACCCGGCTCCCGTAAGGACCAGAAACCGCGACACCAGCCCGGGATAATCGAGTATCAGACTGTCTTCCCGTTTCTTTCTTGCCTTTTCGATATCCGTTTTCTCCTTCAGATACAGGACGGCTGCTGCGACGAACCCGAGAACGATCAGAATGCCGTTCCCTCGGCCGGAGCTTTCCCGGTAGGTCAGCCTTTTCCCCTCGAATTCCTCCGGGAGCTTCATGACCGCCGAGGCCAAATCGCTTTCGGCCGCCGCTTGGATCGCTTCCGCAAGGCGCTCCGCATCCGTAACGTCCGGAGGGAGTACCGTGACCGGGATTTCAGCCGTTTGTTCGCAAAGTCCGTTTGCAAGGCGGACCTTCAAAATCACGGTTCTTCCCGCGGCCGGGATCTCCCCACCCAAGATCCCCATATCGCTCACGGTCTCCGGGGCCAGGGACTCCCATCGGACCGAAAGTCCGTACTCCGGAAGTTCCCTTGCCAGCTCAAGATCGTGCCGGACTTCCCGCAGCGATCCGTTTTTTCCGCGGATGCGCCTGCAAAGCAGCTCCATGATCTCCGGCAGCGCCGCGTCCAGCTGTTCTTCGGTAAGCTTTCGCTCCGGGACGGTCAGCGTGACCGGGATCTCTTCGCCGCCGACTCCCGATACAAACAGTTCGCACACCCGCTCTCCCCCGCCGGCAGGGTTCCTTTCCAGGTTCCCGTCCCGCAGTCCGGATCCCCCGGCGTCCGCAAATTCCGCGACGCTAAACATCAGGATCCCGGCCGCTACGCAGAGCGCGTGTTTCCCCGTACGCTTCATACTTCGATCTCCAGTATCCGTTTCGAGACCGCCTGTGCTGCAAGAAAAACGGCCAGACAGACCGTCATCAGCAGCCGGCCGGTCAGTGTCGTGTAGAGAATACCGAAAAACCCCGGCGAGGTCAGTTCGATATAAAATACGATCAGGAACGGGATCGCGCTCATAAACCGCTGTTCCAGCCGTCTGGACGCGGTCGCGGTCAGGATATCCTCCTGGATCCGGATCTTCTCGCCGATGATATCCGCGGTCCTGGAAATGATCTTCATCAGCTCTCCGCCGCTTCTGCGGGCGGCAAGGAATACTTCCGCAAAGTTTCTGATGTCTTCCAGTCCGCTTCGAACGGCGAGATCGCCGAACGCCTCCTCAAAAGTCCGGTTCAGCCGCACTTTTGAGAGCAGAAGGCGGATCTCCGTGCAGATCATGGCGTCGCTCCCGTAAACGCGTTCCATTTCCGTCAGCGATGCGGAGAACGCATTTTCCACAGAGTATCCCGCATTCAGCCCCGAAGAGACCGCCAAGACCGCGTCGCGAAACTGTTTCGCGAGCGTTTCCAGACGCTTCTTCTTCAGGTCCTTCCGCAGGACTAACGGGTACGCGAACCCGACCGGCAGAACCGCCAGGAACAGCCCCATGCTTCTGTAAAACACAAACGTCAGAAGGGCCAGGTACAAAACACCCTGTGCGCTGTAGATCAGCCATTCCTTTTTTCCCATACAGTAGGTGTCATACCGTATACCCTGCAAGTTTGAGTTTTCCACGGTGCCGGAGCGTCCCGACCCTCGTAAGCCCGCCTTCGACTTTTTGATCCTTTCCGGCGTCCGACCCGCACCCTGTCCGTTCCGGAGTTTCCCTCTCGCGGAATTCAAACAGGGGATTGAGAATGATCTCGCCGTTTTCAACCCTGTCCACCTCCTCGACCGCGACCACTTTCCTGCTCCTGTCCCGCATTCGCGCTACATGGACCAGAATGTCGACCGCCGAAGCGATCTGGTTCCGGATCGCGGGAAGCGGAAGGTCCGCCGCCATGAGCACCATCGTTTCCAGCCGTATGAGCATGTCCTTCGGGCTGTTCGCATGGCCGGTTGAGAAACCCCCATGCCCGGTATTCAGTGCCTGGAGAAGATCCAGCGCCTCCTTTCCCCGTACTTCTCCGATGATCAGCCGGTCTGGCCTCATCCGCAGGGCCGCCCGGATCAGATCCCCGATCCCGATGGCTCCCGTGCCCTCTGCGTTTGCGTCCCGCGTTTCGAGCCGTACCAGGTTTTCGATGTGGGGAAGGCAGAGCTCCGCCGAATCCTCGATCGTGATCACCCGCTCCCCGGCCGGGATAAACTCCGACAGCGCGTTTAAAAACGTCGTCTTTCCCGTCCCAGTTCCGCCGCTCACAAAAATGTTATAGTTTGCGGCGGCCAGCGTCCGCAGGAGATCCGCCGCCTCTTTCGAGATACTCCCGTACTCAAGAAGGCGCTCCATTGTGATCCGCTCCGGGAACTTCCGGATCGTTAGGACCGGCCCGTCGATCGCCACCGGCTCCAGGACCGCATGTACACGCGAGCCGTCCGGAAGTCTGGCATCCGCGATCGGAGAAGCCGTATTGACGATCCTGTTTACGCGGCTCACGATCTGCCGGATCAGGTCCAAAAGCTGTTCCCGGGATTCGAAAGACTTGTCCCACCGCCCGATCTTTCCCCCTGTCTCCACGAATACCGTTCCCGGGCCGTTTACCATGATCTCGGTGATCTCCGGATCGTCCACCAGTTCCTGCAGGATATCCAGCCTGCGGAACGAATCGAACAGTTCTTTTCGGAGCCGGAGCCTTTCCTCCAGGCGCATCGGTTTCGATTCCGTCTGCAGGCGGATCGCCTCGTCGATCAGCTCCGAGAGCTCTTCATCCGAAAGCTGCCTCTCATAGCTCATCCCGCTGAGGATCCGTTCTTTCAGTTCCCGTTTCAGCTCTCCCATAAGTCTCTCCGCCCTTTCAGAAGATTGCGGACGAAATCGCCCATATCGCCCCATAGGAGCTCCTGCGGAAAATGTTCGACCCGCTTGATCCCCGTCACCATCGGAACGTGCACCCTGAAAAACTTTTCCTTCAGGGGACGTTTCCCGGAGTCGTTGATATACGCGTCGAATTCGTCCAGTTTCGCCCGCGAAAAGATGTCCTCGCGCACAGGCATATAGACGACCTGGCAGAGCTCCAGAAACGGGATCACCTGCCTCCCGTACGCTCCGACGTCCAGGACGATCGTTTCGTAATCGCTCTCCTCCAGGATCTTCGCGATCAGCGCCGCCATCTCCCCCGCGGACACCTGATTGAGGTCCTCCGGGAACCGCAGCGGCGGAAGCCATGCCATCTCCCCGAAGTAGTAGACCAGCGAATTCAGCCGGAGCGCGTTGAATCTTCCCTGCCTGTGATAGTAGATCAGATCGGACAGGTCGCGCTTCCATCTCTCGTCCAGAAGCCCCGTAAAGCCGGTAAAGGAATCTAGCGTGATAAACAGGACCTTCTCCTCTTTCGCGAACACCTGGCCGATCGCGAGCGCCAGCGAGGTTTTTCCGCAGCGGTTTACCGGGGAATAGACGCCGACGACCCGCTTCCCCTTTACGGAGAGGCCTGGCAGGACTTCCTCCGGCGGCAAAGTTTCGCTGTATACGGCCATCACCTCGCGGATAATATCGTCTCCGGACTGGTACTTGCAGACCGTATGTCCCGCCGCGGTCTTTGCCGTCTGTTCCTCCGTCAGGTAGATCGTCCTGCCGGCCGGGACGGCCTCCGGCCCGCTTCCGCCCGGTCCAGCCCCCGTGAGCAGCACGTCGATCCTGTGCTTTTTTGCATACTCGTCCAGCTTTTCCTTTGAAGTGAACGCCTGCGCCTCAAAAAGGCCCTTCTCCTTCCGGTTGACATAATCCGAAAGGCGCTCGGCGTAGGCCGGATCGTTATCATACACCGCCATTATTTTCTTCATTGTCTTCTCCTATCTGTTCATTCCCGCCAGGTACAGGCAGAAACCGGCGAACAAATACGGGCAGAGCCGCAGAGTCCCCTGCTCCTCCTCTATCCCGGCGTACGGTAAAAACCGCCTCCCGCGCACGGAGCGGGATACAAATTCCGAAAGCCGCCAGAGCCTTGCCCCGAGCGTTCCCTGCCGGATCATGCGGACGGCGGCCGGGACCGAGGCCAGAAGAAATCCCGCAAAAAGCACCGCGGATCCGTCATGCAGTCCGAGGAATCCCACGCAGACGGCCATCAGCTTGATGTCTCCTGCGCCGAGCATCCTGCACAGAAACAGAGCGTAAAACGCCGCGCAGGTCCCGGCCACCCGGCCAAGGTAGATAAGCGGCCACAGGCCGGAGCCCGTATCTGCCGCACAGAAAACCGCGCCTGCCGCGAGTCCCGTCATGATCTGAATATGGTAGATCTTTCCGTACCTTCAGTCGGTAACTGCCGCGGACAGCAGAATAAGAAACAGCGCCGTCAATCGTTTCCCTCCCTTCCAAAACATGCCGTCATTTGTTTTTCGAAAATCGCGCCCGATCCGAGCGCCCCGGCGAAACCGCCGGAATCCGATCTTTCATAGATCACGAGAAGAAGAGTTCTCCTCCGAATGTGTTCCCATTATCGTCGAATTATGTCGAAATGTCAATCTCGAAAGTGTAAAAAAAGCACCCTCTTTTTTATCTAAAATTCACAAAAATTTTTATGTAAATTTGCACACGGAGGGGAACGGCCAACAATCCATTGACTGATTTCTCTAAAAATGCTAAAATTCAATCAAATGAATATCCGGGCCGATACCGGCCGATACTACCACTATCCGAATAACCAAAAAATGACAGGAGTGTGGCAGTATGATATTTCGGAATAAAAGAACCGCTTTTCGGGGATCACGCGCGGGGGATCTGGGCGAGCTCATGCAGCAGATCGAGATCAGCAAGGGAGCGATCCTTTCCGCTCAGAACCAGTTCGAGCAGGTCGTCGACCCGACGCTGATCGACTGTTATATCTACGAGCTGAACGCGGCGCAGCTCCGCTATCAGTTCCTTTTGCAGCGCCTCAAAAAGTGGGAGGTACAGGAGATCTGAACCGTTATCCGTTCGGACAGGGAACTTACTATAAAATGAATGAAAAAACCGGGAGCGCATCCCAAAAACCGTAACGGAAGCGCTTCCGGCTTACGGGACTGCGATTTTCCGTTCCTGAAAGGGGGATTCTTATGCAAACGATACTGGTCTGTGACGACGACCGGCAGATCGTCGAGGCGATCAGCATTTACCTGACCGGCGAGGGTTTTGAAGTGATAAAAGCGTACGACGGCTACGAGGCGCTGGAGTATCTGGAGACGCACGAAGTCAATCTGATGATCGTGGACGTCATGATGCCGGGGCTCGACGGGATCCGCACGACGCTTGAGGTGCGCAAGACAAGCAGCATCCCGATCATCATCCTTTCCGCGAAGTCCGAAGACACCGATAAGATCCTGGGGCTCAACATCGGCGCGGACGATTACATAACCAAGCCGTTTAATCCTCTCGAACTGGTCGCAAGAGTAAAGTCCCAGCTCCGCCGCTACACGCAGCTCGGGAACCTGAATCAGCAGAGCAACTCGCAGGTCTACAAGTGCGGCGGCCTGATGATCAACGACGAGAACAAGGAGGTCTCGGTCGACGGCGAGCCGATCAAGCTGACGCCGATCGAGTACAACATTCTTCTCCTGCTTGTAAAGAACGCCGGGAAAGTCTATTCGATCGATCAGATCTACGAAAAGATCTGGAACGAAGACGCCATCGGCGCGGACAATACGGTGGCGGTCCATATCCGCCATATCCGCGAAAAAATCGAGATCAATCCGAAGGAACCCCGCTATCTCAAGGTGGTCTGGGGCGTCGGCTATAAGATCGAGAAACAGTAAGGAGATTTCTGATGAAGCAGACTTTCACCACATCGTTCCTGAAGCGCATCGCCGCGTTTCTTCATTTTGTTTTCGCGTGCGTGGTGTTTCTGGGGATCGGCTTCATGTACTTAAACAGCAACTACGGCCGCGGGCTGGACTGGCTGGAGGACGAAAGCTTTGAGCAGTCCCCGGATTTCAACCAGAAGGTCCAGTCCGACATCACCAGCATTTTCAACTATATCCGCTATAAGGAGATCTTCGAGGCAAACGGCGAGGTCGATTACAACCGCACCGTTCTGGAAGTGACCGCCGGACCGGGCGACGAGGATCATACCTACACGCTGAACGATATCATCCTTTACGGGAAATCGCTCGGCTACTATCTTGACGAGACGGACAACTACGTTTTAAAGGGCGAGCCGACGAATCTGACCGAGGAAGACCAGGAGCAGCTTTTCGTCCGCTACCGCTCCTACCAGAACGAGGAGGACCTCACCGGGCCGGATCAGTCCTTTGCGACGCTGCCCGAGCTGACGTACGAGATCCTGTCGCGCTTCTCGTCCTATTACTCGACGTATTCCCGGCTGATGTCGGATTTCACGAACTTTTACTTCCGCGTCGCCTATTACTCCAACAACGAGACGCTCTATGAGATCCACTCCAACGCGTCCGAGATGAGCATCGACGACATGATGTCGATGGGAAAATATGTGTACTATTCGGGCGATTCCCACGATCTGACTGTGCGCACCAATTTTGACTCCACCTTCCCGAGCATCCCGGCGATGATGGCGCAGACCAATCCGTACAACAGCAACCAGAACTACATCGTGATCGGGCTCGACACCACATACAAGGCCAAGGACGACTATTATCAGGCTTACATCGCGTACAACCGCGCGCGGAACGCCTATCTGAACGGGCTTTTCCTGGTGGCGGTCGGACTTGCGGGCTGTCTTCTGACGTTCTTCTTCCTGCTCTTCGTTTCCGGGCACAGGACGTTCGGCAGCAAGGAGATCTCCCTCTATCCGTTCGACAAGACGAAGACCGACCTGATGCTGCTTCTGATGTTCTTCGTCACCTGGATCTGCGCGCAGTACCTTGCGCCGCTGATCTCCAAGATCCTCCATCTTGTCGTGACCGAAGCGTATTGGGACCGCGCGAACCGGATCATCATGCTCGCCTGCATCTACTTCTGCGTTATCCTGACGTTTTTCAGCCTGCTGCGGCGCTACAAGGCCGAGAATCTCTGGAAGAACAGCTTTCTCTACGAAATGCTGGAAACGCTGTCGAGCAGCACGTTCCGTCACCGCCTGACGATAAGCTTTGCGCTTTATCTGAGCTACAACGTGTTCCTGATCACGCTCGGCGCGTTCCTGATCCTGCGCAATGAGGGCTCTGTGTTCCGTTCGCTTCCCTTTATGGCGGTCATGGTCGTCTGGATCGCCGGGAACCTGCTGGTGTTCTATTACCTTTACAAAAACGCCGGGCAGACCGACATGATCCACGAAGCGTTAAACCGCCTGGCCTCCGGCGAAACCAGTTACAAGGTCGACGTATCCGAGTTTTCCAGCCTGGAGGTGGGACTTGCGGAGAGTATCAACCGCGTCAGCGACGGCCTGGAGACCGCGCTTGCGGAGCAGGTTCGCAGCGAACGTCTGAAGGCCGATCTGATCACCAACGTTTCGCACGACATCAAGACGCCGCTGACTTCGATCATCAACTACGTCGATCTTCTCAAGCGCGAGAACATCGACAATCCGACCGTTGAGAAATATCTCGAGGTCCTGGACCAGAAATCGCAGCGTTTAAAGACCCTTACGGAAGACCTTGTCGAAGCCTCGAAGGCAAGTTCGGGGAATATCAAACTGGAGATCTCCGACATCGATCTCGTGGAGATGATCCAGCAGACGACCGGCGAATTTGAGGAAAAATACGAATCCCGCCATCTCGAGCTGATCAACAGCCTGCCGAACGAGGTCATCATCATCGAGGCGGACGGGCGGCGGCTGTGGCGCGTCCTCGAGAACCTTTACAACAACGCCTTCAAGTACACGCTTGAAAGTACCCGCGTTTATGTCGGCGTCGAAGATCACGGGCCGGAGGTCGTCTTCTCGATCAAAAACATCTCCGCGTCCCCGCTCAACATTAGCCCGGATGAACTGACGGAACGTTTTGTCCGCGGAGACGTCTCCCGCACCACCGAGGGCAGCGGCCTCGGCCTCTCGATCGCCAAGAGCCTGACGGAGCTGATGGGCGGGATCTTCCAGATCACGATCGACGGCGACCTGTTCAAGGCCGAAGTCAAATTCCCGATCAAGAACTGACAGATATGAAAAGCCGGATCCCCGTTTTCGGAGACCCGGCTTCATTTTTCAGATTTTTACGATCACAGCTCCCAGCAGCGCCATCCGCGGGATGAACTGATCGATCAGCAGATATTCGTTGGGCGTGTGCGCCAGATCGCCATGCGCTCCGAGGCCGTCAAGCGTCGGGATCCCCATCGCCGAGACCTCGTTTCCGTCGCTCCCGCCGCCGACGAACTGGTGGGAGAATGAAAGTCCGAGCGCTTCGCCGCACTGTTTGGCGACGTCAAAAAGCGCCAGATTCGCCTCCGTTTCCTCCATCGGCAGTTTCCCGTCGATCACCATGACTTCCCGGGAAGTTCCCGGCACGCCGACCGCCAGGCCGCAGATCGCTTCGCGGATACGCTCGCCCTCTTTCTTCGTCTTATAGCGGCAGTCCACTTCAAAAACGGCCAGATCCGGGACCACATTGACTTTCGTTCCGCCGCTGCACACGCCGACGTTCACGGTCGTTCCCGCCTCATAATCCGTAAGCCCCTGGATATACAGGACTTCCTTCGCCATCTCCTCGATCGCGTTGATCCCGTCTTTATGCGCGCTGCCCGCATGGGACGCCTTTCCGTGGATCTTCACGATAAAATTGAGCGTTCCCTTGCGCCCGGTCTTGAGATCCCCGTTCGATACGCACGGCTCGCAGACCAGAGCCGCCTTCGCGCCCTTCGCCAGCTCGCAGATGATCGCCTCGGACTCGGGGCTTCCGGTCTCTTCGTCCCCGTTGAACGCAAAGACCAGCTTCTTTCCCGGATCGATCTCCAGATCACGGTACGCTTTTACGTTCCAGATCGCGGAGATCAGGCCGGACTTCATATCCATCACGCCGGGGCCGTGCAGCTCGTTGCCTTCCTTATAATATTGCAGCGCGCCGATCGGATGCACCGTATCGTAATGTCCGATCAGCAGGACCTTCTCCGCGCCGTTTCCGTACTCGAAACGAACGACGTCATGTCCGTTTTCCGCCCGGTAAACATACGGCTCGCAGCCTGTCCTTTCTTTGATGAGCCGTTCAAGGACCTTTCTGCACTCCGCAAGCTCTTTAATGTCCGACGTGCTCGCCTCCGCGGCCACAAGCGTTTTTAGATCCGCAAAGATCTCGTCCTCATGTTCCCTGAAATATGCAAGGATCTTCTGTTCCATGCCGTTATTCTCCTTCCTGTCTGATTACTTTTATCCGTTTCCAGCGGCCGGTCAGATACCAGCCGAACGAAATCACATAATTGGCGGCCCAGCCCATCGGCACCGCCATCCACGCCACCTGGATCCCGTAAACCGGCGCGAACAGGTTCGTCACGATCACGCGGATCGACAGGTTGACAAGATTCGCCATAGTAAAAGACACCACGTCGCCCGCGCCGCGGAGCAGTCCGTCCGTCGTCGCCTTGAGACCGATAAACGAGTAGAAGAACGCCAAAAAACGGACGTAGCTGATCCCCACGGAATAGGCCTCGCTTCCGCCCTCTTCCAGGAAGAGCGAAACGAACGCGCCGCCGAACAGCGTATACATGGCGCAGAGACCCGCGCCGGTCACAAGCACCGTGACATAGCACATCCGGTAGCCCTCTTTTACGCGGTCGAGCTGTCCCGCCCCGATATTCTGGGCCGTGAAAGTCGCCATGGCGTTGCCCATCGCCAGCATCGGGACGATGCTCAGAGACTCGATCCTGCTGCCGGCCGAGTATCCCGCGAGCGCCGCCGACCCGAAACTGTTTACGACCGACTGCACCAGCAGGATGCCCAGATGCACGATCGACTGCTGCAGCGTCGAGGGGACCGCGATTCGCACCATCGATACCATCATCTGCGCGTCGTAAAGCGGATACGGCCACTCCTCCTTATAGCCGCGGATCTTCCGCATCAGGAGCAGGAACGACACGACCGCCGATACGCCCTGCGCCAGCAGCGTCGCGACCGCAACGCCGCGCACGCCCTGATGGAAGTTCACGACAAAAACAAGGTCCAGGAAAATATTCAACAGCGACGAAAAAATCAGCAGGTAGAGCGGCTTCTTGGAGTCGCCGAGCGAGTTGAAGATCGACGCCTCGACGTTATACATGAAAAGAAACGGCAGCCCGTAAAAATAGATCGCCAGATAGAGCGCCGCATCCTCGAAAATATCCGCAGGGACATTGACCCAGGTCAGGATCCGCTCGTGAAAGACCGCTCCGAACAGCCCGAGCCCGCAGGAGATCACAAGGAAATTGATCAGCGTCGTAAAGACGGCGGTCTTCATCTTCGAGATGTTTCCCGCGCCCAGAAACTGGGAGATGACGACCGCGCTCCCGTTTCCGCCGCCGATCGCGATCGCGATAAAAACATTGGTGATCGCATAGGATGCGCCGACCGCGGCGAGCGCCTGCTCGCCCACGAACCGTCCGACAATGACCGAGTCCGTGATATTATAAAATTGCTGGAACAGATTGCCGAAGATCATCGGGAGCGCAAAAAACAGGAGCGCTTTCCCCGGATGATCCGTCAGCATATTGTAACGTTTTCTTTGAGTTGACATAAGTTATAACCCCAGCACCATCTCTGCGCAGGTGTAGAACAGCGGCACGGTTATGATGCAGAGCGCCGTGCTCAGACATACGACCGCCACCGAAAGGCGGTAATCCTGATCGTACTGGCGCGCAAAGATCGCGACGTTCGAGCCCGCGGGCGTGCAGCACGCGATCAGCACCACCTGCCTGATCTCCATCCGTACGCCCGGGATCAGGCACAGAGCCAAAAGCGTCGCGGCAGGTATGACGACCAAGCGGATAAGCGAGCAGAGATAGACGCTTTTGACCGCGACGATCTCTCTGAAGCTCGTTCTCGCCACATAGGTTCCCAGAATGATCATCGCAAGCGGCGTGTTCATGGCGGCGACGCTGCTTAAAACGCTGACGAGGATCGACGGGACCGGTATCCGCAGAAGGAACAGGAGCACGCCGACGACAAACGCCAGCACGACCGGGTTCGTGGCGACCGTTTTCAGCCGGACCGCGTTGCGGTCGCCGGCAAGGATCCAGACGCCGTAGGTCCACTGCAAAATATTGAGCAGCGCGACGAACGCGGCCAGATAGAACACCGCCTCTTCGCCGAGAACGGCCTGGACCAGCGGGATCCCGATAAATCCGACGTTGCAGTACGCCGCGGCGAAGTTTTCGACGCGATGTTTCTTCCGAAAGACCAGCTCGGCAATAACCATCGCGACGATCAGCGCGACGGCCGCCATCGCCGCGGAGACCGCAAGATCGCGGACCCGCTCTTCAGAGTATTCCGTGATGTACGACTTTATAACCACGCACGGGATCACGATCCTTAGCAGGACCGCTCCCAGATCTTTCGCGCCCTGATCCGTCAGATACCCTTTCTTCATCAGATATGCACCGATCCCGATCAGGATGAACATGATGCAGATCTGTTTTAACAATACGATTCCCATAGGTCCCCCTGTATATTAAAGTGTGATGATCGAGGCCAGCGCCAGTTTCGCCCGCGAAAACAGCGTTTCCACGATCGCGTATTCCTCCGGTGAATGATTGTTCGCGCCCTTTACTCCCATCGCGCAGACCACCGGGATCCCCGCGGCAGCTGCCAGGCAGGAATCGGACCAGCCGCCCACCGTCTTTGTCTTCAGTTTCCCATAGCCGATCATATCGGCCGCGCGCTGTACATGCTCAAACAGCTTCAGGTTTGCCTCCGAGACTTCCATGACCTCGCTCGGACGCATGTGGGTCACGGTCGCCGTCGTATCCGGCACGGTCTGCTTTTCTGCGATCTCCCTGATCCGCTCCATTACGTCCTCAAACTTTTTCATGCTGTCGTAGCGGATGTCGATCTTCAATTCGCATTCGCCGGGGACCGCGTTCGGCACCGTGCCGCCGTTGATCACGCCGACGTTGACGTACAGCCCGTTCTCGAAATCGTGGAGCTTCTGGATCTCAATGATCTTATAGGCCGCTTCCAGGATCGCGTTTCTTCCGCGTTGCGGATCGTTTCCGGCATGGGCGGCGACTCCTTTGATCTTCATGACGGCCTGACAGGATCCCTTCCGCCCGACGACCAGTCCGTCGTCGGGAAATCCCGTCTCAAAATTGAACGCGGCTTCGCAGCCCTCGCAGATCTTAAAGATCTCCTCCCGGGCGGTGCTCTTTCTGTGTCCGTTCTCCTCGTCACCGGCGATCACGATGCGGACCGGTCTTTTTCCGTATCCGCACGCGTCCAGCGCGCGCAGAACAAATATCGCGATCACGAGCCCCGCCTTCATATCGAGGACGCCCGGTCCGTGCGCATTCCCCTCCGCGTCGATGCGGAACGGATTCTTCGCCAGCGTCCCGTGCGGAAAAACCGTATCCATATGGCCGATCAGAAGGACCGGGGTTTCTCCGCGCTCGCCGTGGAACTCGCCTTTCAGCAGGTTTCCGCCGCCTTCCATCTGTACGGTCGCGGTCTTAACGCCGGACCGGTCCAGCTCATCCTTTAAAATTTCGCAGATCCGGTCGACGTCCTCCTTGTCCGGATTCCCGCTCTCGCAGGACACCAGCTTCTCCCAGAGCGCCATCATGGCCTCCCGGTTTTCGTCGATATAAGCCGACGCCTTTTCGATCTGTTTTCTTATCATTTCTTCCGTCATATTTTTAATCACCGGTCCTCCGGCTCTCCTACAATTATCATTATACACGCCGCGGCGGAATCTTCCAGTGTTTTTTCACATCTTTCCGATACGGGTGTGGAAAAAAAGGACCTTCTGTGCTATGATAGCATAAATCGCGGGCAGAACAAAAAACGCGTCCAAAAGAGGCAGATGTCGGTATGCCCGCAGGAGAGTCAACGATACTACAGGAGGATACAAGTTTGAAACAGAGAGGTAGCGGATAGAGAAAAAGTAAAATGCATAACAAACAAGCCATCACTGGGGTGGCTAA
>CANQGL010000019.1 GCA_947623185.1 uncultured Lachnospiraceae bacterium | reverse complement strand
ATCTATCAGGAATGGCTCGCGAATCCTTACTTTGACGAAGCGACGAAGGAAGAGCTTCGCGCGATCAAGGACAATGAGAACGAGATCAAGGAACGTTTTTACATGGACCTGGAGTTCGGTACCGCCGGTCTTCGCGGCGTGATCGGAGCAGGCATCAACCGCATGAATATTTATACGGTCCGCCGTGCGACGCAGGGCCTTGCCAATTACATCATCAAGCAGGGCGGAGAGAACAAGGGCGTCGCGATCGCGTTCGACTCCCGCCACATGTCCCCGGAGTTTGCCATGGAAGCGGCAATGACGCTGGCCGCCAACGGGATCAAGGCGTACAAGTTCGAATCCCTGCGGCCCACTCCCGAGCTGTCCTTCGCGGTCCGCGAGCTCGGATGCATCGCCGGCATCAACATCACGGCCAGCCACAACCCGCCGGAATACAACGGCTATAAGGTATACTGGGAGGACGGCGCGCAGTTTACGCCGCCGCACGATAAGGGCGTTACCGCCGAGGTCCTGGCGATCGAGGATCTTTCGACCGTGAAGACGACCACCGAGGAAGCGGCGAAGGCGGCCGGAAAATTCGAGGTGATCGGCAAGGAGGTCGACGACAAGTACATCGCGCACGTCAAGGCGCAGGTCGTCAATCAGGCGGCGATCGACCGTATGCAGAAAGATATCACCATCGTTTACACCCCGCTCCACGGGACCGGCAACATTCCGGCCCGCCGCGTGATGAGAGAACTCGGTTTCGAGAACGTATACGTCGTTCCGGAGCAGGAGCTCCCGAACGGAGACTTCCCGACCGTAAGCTATCCGAACCCGGAAGCGGCCGAAGCGTTCGAACTGGGACTTAAGCTGGCGAAGGAAAAGAACGCCGATCTTGTTCTGGCGACCGATCCCGACGCGGACCGTCTCGGCGTTTATGTCAAGGATTCCAAGTCCGGAGAATATATCCCGCTGACCGGAAACATGTCGGGTTCCCTGCTCTGCGACTATGTGCTCAGCCAGAAGCAGGCCAAGGGCGAGATCCCGGCCGACGGACAGGTCGTCAAGTCCATCGTCACCACGAATCTGGTCGACGCGGTCGCAAAGAACTACGGCTGCGAACTGGTCGAGGTCCTGACCGGATTCAAGTACATCGGCCAGCAGATCCTCAAGGAGGAGGAGACCGGCAAAGGAAAATACATGTTCGGCATGGAGGAGAGCTACGGCTGCCTGATCGGGACCTACGCCCGCGACAAGGACGCGATCTCCGCGACCGCCGCACTCTGTGAGGCGGCTGCCTACTATAAGGAAAAGGGCATGACGCTCTGGGATGCGATGCTCGCGATGTACGAGAAGTACGGATACTACAAGGATACCGTAAAATCCATCGGCCTTAAGGGGATCGAGGGACTTGCCAAGATCCAGGAGATCATGGAGAACTTCCGCAAGAACCCGCCGAAGGAGCTTGGCGGTTACCATACTGTCTCCGCCCGCGACTACAAGGCCGACACGATCACCGACATGGCGACCGGAGCCGTGAAGCCGACCGGGCTCCCGTCTTCCAACGTACTTTACTATGATATGAACGACGGCGCATGGCTTTGCATCCGTCCGTCCGGGACCGAACCGAAGATCAAGTTCTATTATGGCGTAAAGGGGACCTCCCTCGAGGATGCCGAAGCTAAATCCGCGAAGATGGGCGACGAGCTCATGGCGATCGTGGACAAGATGCTGTAAGAAACAGCTATCCTGCGCACCGCCTATATAACAGATCGTAATGACCGGCACCGGAACCGATATCTGGCTCCGGTGCCGTATCTTTTTTCCGGCCGTAAAAGAGGACCGGCCGGACGTGGGAAAGAGCAAATTGCACATAAAAAAACACTGATTTGCGTAATAAAAGTCAAGATGCACAATGATTCATGGGCAATATACCCCTAGGGGGAATATAATTATGCACCGAATCGTGTTACAATACAATCTGGTCGACTGATCGGAAATTTTACATGACCGAAGGGGATCTACGGATGATAATCGACAGTAAAAAATACGGCGGCGTCTGCAGGTGCGGAAAAGAGCACCGGATGGCGACGGATCTGTGCGTAATAGAGGAGGGGGCGCTCGCCCGCTTCGACGAATATCTGGAAAAGGCCGGGGTGACCGGCCCGCGCTGCGCAGTCTACGACACCAACACTTACGCGATCCCGGCGTTACGCAGGCCGAAGGCGGCCCAGGAGGTCGTGCTGAAGGCGGAGGGCCTGCACGCGGACGAGAACTCGACGGCCGAGCTGGAATCCCGCCTAGGGTCGGACATTCGGGTCCTGATCGCGGTCGGAACGGGTTCGATCCACGACACCGTCCGTTATGTGGCCGCCAAGAAGGGCCTGACGTTCGTATCGGTCCCCACCGCGGCAAGCTGCGACGCGTTCTGCTCGACGGTCGCCGCGATGACGTGGCACGGATTTAAAAAGACGCTTCCCGCAAAAGCGCCTGCCCTGGTCGTGGCGGACCTCGACGTGATCTCGACCGCGCCCCGGTTCCTTACTTTAAGCGGGATCGGCGATATGCTGGGGAAATTCGTGGCGCTCGCCGACTGGAAGATCGCCCGCGCCGTTACCGGCGAGGAGCTCTGTCCCGTGATCTACGGCATCATGAAAGACGCGGTGGACGGGATCTGGGCGAACTGCCGCGATATCCTGAAAGGGAGCGTGGAGGCGTACGAATCCGTTACATACGGTCTGCTGATGAGCGGACTTGCAATGCAGCTCAATGTGACTTCCCGTCCGGCGTCCGGCGCGGAACATCACATTTCCCATTTCATAGAGGTCGGACCGCAGATCCTCGGAACGGAGAGCGGCGCGCTCCACGGCGAGAAGGTGGGCGTGGGAACGGTCCTGGCCTCGGCGGAATATCACAGGCTGGCGGAGACGGAGGACATTTCCGGGTGCGTGATCCCGTACCGGCCCGTTCCGGCGGAACGGTTCATGGAGGTGTTCGGACCGAAGCTCTGCGACGCCTGCATCGAAGAGAACGCAAACGACTGCCTTGCGGCGGTCACGCCGGAGAAACTGGCGGAGAAATGGCCCGAGATCCGGGAGATCATTGCGGAGATCCCGTCTTCCGAAGAGATCTTCGGATGCCTGGAGGATCTGGGCGCGAAGCGCACGCTGCCGGATATCGAGGTCGACGCCGGCGCGCTGCCGGTGCTTCTGGACTGTTCGCCGCTCATGCGGAACCGTCTGACGCTGATGCGTATGAGAAGAATGCTGAAACATAGCTGAAATATGACGAATACAAATGCGAAAGCACGGCCGGAACAGACGGAACTCCGGCGGAGAGAGTAGCAAAAGAAAGGGGAACGAAACGGTGAGTGTAACAATTTCAATCAAGCACGCTCTGAAAAAGTACGGGGAGAATGTGATCATTCCGGATCTCAGTCTGGATATCCGAGAGGGAGAGTTCTTTACCCTGCTTGGTCCGTCCGGATGCGGAAAGACAACGTTGCTGCGCATGATCGCAGGATTCAACAGCATTGAGGGAGGCGACTTCTTCTTCAGCGGCCGCCGCATCAACGATCTGGATCCCGCCAGAAGAAACATCGGTATGGTGTTCCAGAACTACGCGATCTTCCCGCACATGACAGTCCGCAAAAACGTTGAGTTCGGCCTTAAGAACAAGAAACTTCCGGCCGCCGAGATCAAGTCGAAGACCGACGAGTTCATGAAACTGATGCAGATCGACCAGTATGCGGACCGTATGCCGGAGCGCCTTTCCGGCGGACAGCAGCAGCGTGTCGCGCTTGCGCGCGCTCTCTGCATCGAACCCGACGTTCTGCTTTTCGACGAGCCGCTTTCAAACCTTGACGCGAAGCTGCGCGTCGAGATGCGTACCGTTATCAAGAATATCCAGCACAGCGTCAACATCACGACCGTTTACGTCACCCACGATCAGGAAGAGGCAATGGCGGTCTCCGACCGTATCGCCGTTATGAACGCCGGCGTGATCCAGCAGGTCGGCACGCCGCGCGCGATCTATCAGCGCCCGGCGAACCTGTTCGTATCGACATTCATCGGCCGCTCCAATGTCATGAAGGGCCATCTGGCCGTCGAGGACGGAAAAGTCTGGCTCGTCACCGGAAGCGGACACCGCGCGCAGATCGAGACGGTCCAGGAACAGTATAAAAAGGATCAGGAAGTCGTGATCTCGGTCCGTCCGGAGGAATTCCTCCCCTGCGCGGACACGACGGTCGACGGGATCCCGGCCGTGGTCGACGACTGCGTATTCCTCGGACTGAATACCCACTACTTTGTCCACCTTGACTCCGGCGAGGAAGTCGAGATCATTCAGGAATCCTCGCTCGACAACGTGATCCGTCCCGGAACGCAGATCAAACTGCAGATCAACACCGAAAAGGTCAACGTCTTCTCGGCCGACGGATCCGTCAATCTTCTTTACGGCGTAAAGAGCGACGAAGCCGCAGAGTAAAGGAGGGGATGGCGAATGAAAAGCAGGAAATTTGAGATCTGGACGGTGATCTCGGTCGTTATCCTGGCCGCGTTCCTCCTGTTCATGGTCTATCCGATGTTTGGTCTTCTCCGGCAGTCCGTCGAGACGCCCGAGGGCGAATTCTCGATGCAGAACTTCGCGGAGTTTTTCAGCAAGCCGTATTACACCGTGACGATCTTAAACAGCATCAAGGTCACGATCGCGGTCACGCTTGTTTCGCTGGTCCTGGGGATCCCGTTTGCGTATTTCTATTCCTTCTACCAGCTTAAAGGCAGCAAGGTCCTGTTCGTCGTATCGATCCTCTGCTGTATGTCCGCCCCCTTTATCGGCGCGTACTCGTGGATCATGCTTTTAGGGCGCAGCGGCGTCATCACTAATTTCCTGAAATCCGCTCTGGGGATCACGATCCCCAGCGTCTACGGCTTCAAGGGGATCCTGCTGGTGCAGTCGCTCAAGTTCTTCCCGCTGGTGTTCATTTACATGAACGGCGCGTTCAAAAACATCGACAATACGCTGATGGAAGCGTCGGCCAACATGGGCTGCACCGGCGTGAACCGCCTGTTCCGCATCGTCATGGCGCTGTCCATGCCGACGATCCTGGCGGCCAGCCTGATGGTGTTCATGCAGGCGTTCGCCGATTTCGGAACGCCGATGCTGCTGGGTGAGGGCTATCAGACGTTCCCGGTCCTGATCTACAACCAGTACCTCGGCGAGGTCGGACAGAACTACAACTTCGCTGCCGCGCTGGCCGTGATCGCCATCATCGTTACGGCCATGGTCTTCTTCTTCCAGAAATGGGCCACCGGAAAGTTCAAGTTTTCGATGAACGCACTGCATCCGGTCGAGAAGAAAAAACCGCGCGGGATCACGGGGCTTTTGATGCACCTGTACTGCTATCTGCTGATCGCGATAGCGTTCATGCCCCAGCTTTACATTATTTACCTTTCGTTCCGCAACTGCTCCGGCGCGATCTTTAAGCCCGGATTCTCGCTGATGAACTACCATGCGGCCATGAACAAGCTGCTGGTCCGCTCGATCCGCAACACGACGATCCTCGGCGTTTCCTCGCTGGCGATCATCATCGTTGTGGCCGTACTGATCGCGTACCTGGTCGTTCGTCGCTCCAGCGCGATGAACAACGTGATCGACACCATGTCGATGCTGCCGTACATCATGCCGGGCGCGGTCATCGGTCTTTCGCTCCTGATCGCATTCGGCAAGAAGCCGTTTGCACTGACCGGAACGCTGACGATCATGGTCATCGCCCTGGTGATCCGTCGTCTTCCCTACACGATCCGTTCGGCGACCGCGACTCTGATGCAGATATCGCTAAGCGTCGAGGAGGCCGCGATCAGTCTGGGAGCGTCGAAATTAAAGACCTTCGTAAAGATCACGATCCCGATGATGGCGAACGGTATCCTTTCCGGCGCGATCTTAAGTTGGGTCGCGATCGTTACCGAACTTTCGAGCGCGATCATCCTTTACAACAACAGGAGCATCACGCTGACGATGTCCACCTACGCCGCGATCAGCCGCGGCAACTACGGACTCGCGGCCGCGTTCGCCGCGATTCTGACCGTGGTCACGATCATCTCCCTGGTGATCTACCTGGCGGTCAGCAAGACGGAAGACGTACAGCTGTAACGCCGTCCGTTCCGATAAGCTTATTCTGCGGATAACCGCAAGATATAAGAAAAACACAAAAGGTAAGGAGAATGAGAAAATGAAACGTCTACTTGTAACACTGTTAAGCGCATCCATGCTGCTTTCTCTGACTGCCTGCGGCGGCGGAGCTGCCGAGAGCACGACTGCCGCTCCCGCGGCGACCGAAGCAGCCACAACCGCCGCTGCCGCCGAAGCGGAAGAGCCCACTGAGGCTGAAGCTGCCGCTCCGGCAGATCTGTCCGGCGACCTTGTACTGTACTCCAGTATGACCGAGGGCGATCTGGATGCCCTTATCACCTGCTTCAACGAAGTGTACCCGAACATCAACATCGAAGTCGTAAACGGTTCCGCGGGCGAGCTCACCAGCCGTCTTGCAGCCGAGGCAGCCAACCCGGTCGGCGACGTTACCTGGGGCGGAATGTCCGATTCCGACGGCAGAGTCCATGAGGACATCTTCGAGGACTGGGTATCCGAGCATGATGCCGAGAACGCCGACGGTTTCCATTCCAACAACGGTCTGTATTCCATGGACCATGTTACCACCGTTGTCTTCTGCGTCAACACCGACCTTGAGGAAGAGCTTGGCGTCAAGATCGAATCCTATGAGGATCTTCTGAACCCGGCGTTAAAGGGCCAGATCGTTCTTTCCGATCCGAACAGCTCCTCCGCTGCATGGAACAACCTCTGCAACATCATGTCCGTATTCGGGACCGATTCCGATGAGGCGTGGGATTACATCGAGCAGCTTATGCCGAACCTTGTTATCTCCGGTTCCTCTTCCGTCTGCTTCACTTCCGTACAGACCGGCGAGTATGCGGTCGGTATGACCTACGAGGATGGCGCGGTCACGCTTCTCCGCGACGGCGCTACCAACATCCGCCTGCAGTACCCGACCAACGGTACTTCCGCTTCCGTCATGGGTATGGGACTTGTAAAGAACGGCCCGAACCAGGAGAACGCAAAAGCCCTGATCGACTTCGTCTGCTCCGCAGAAGGTCAGACCGCTTTGGCTGCGTACCAGTCCGGAACGCTGCGTTACACCAACGCGAACTATAAGGTACCGGAGAACGCATGGCTGGCTCCGTCCGACACGATCAAGTGGGTCGACAGAGACGTTGAATATCTCACCGAGCACAAAGATGAGATCCTTGAGCACTGGAACGAGCTGATCGCGAAGGTACAGCAGTAATCACGGCTTTAACGGCCAATGAGTAAAGCCCGGAACGATTCCGGGAGAAAACGAAAAAATGTTTAAGCGCCGGGTTTTAAAAGCCCGGCGCCTTTTCTATGCATTGGCAGATGCACATTGCAGAAGGATCATATTTTTGAACTCAGATCAAAGGCTAAGCCTTCGTCTACGATCAATACAGTCAATAATTGACTTCTTAGAATGGATAAAGTCGGCTCTAGCATATTTACTCCAATAGCCGTTCCGATCCGAACCGGAACCGAACGCAGGGTCTCGAGATCTGCAGCCATTAACCGATCATTGATCCCGGCATTACATGGAATGCCCTGATTGTTAAAGTAATGTCCGCAGCTGGTAGCGACGGCCTGAACTTCGCTTAACTGCAGAGAATCGGCCTCAGTCAACCATGATTCCCGAAACTGGGAAGATAAGCGGACTCTGAGCGAATGAATATCCATCAAAGCAATATCGACTGATGAATATTTTTCCATAACATTTTGGCACAAGGGCTCTCTGAGAAGCTGATCTCGGAGTTGCTTTGATTTTAGCATCAAGGGAACGGGCATAACATGACCGATACCGTTGAGACGCCTGGCAAAATTCTCAGTCAGAATATAACTGTCTGAGTTTGGCGAAGTGTTTACGGTACACCCCATTAATTGAACAGTGTTTACTTTTATTCCCCGTGTATTTCGTATTGCCTGAGAAGCATGATAATTGATCCGTCCACGAGTTATTCCAAGCATCATTCCGTTCTGTACATGCTCAATAAGATATTCTGCGACAGCTTCTCCGATTTTGCGATAAGTACGATCTTCCTCTGAGCGCGAATTGACAATAATTACATCCTGTAAATTGTATTTTTTTGCGATACGCCGGGCCACATCGAGGTGAATAAAACGGGAATCGTTAATTGATATCTGAACGATCCCTGTTTCGATGGATTTCGAAAGCAAGCGTGAAATATTAGAACGACTCATGTGCATCTGAACGGCAATATCGTTTTGTGACATGCCGTCCAGATAGTACATTTTTGCCACCTCGATCATAAGCTGAGATTTAGCAATCTGTGATTCGGTCATACCCTTTTTCATTTTTTCAGTCTTTCATATGCCTTGGCAAATTCCTGAACACACTGTTCCTTTGTGTATGACTGAAAGAGATCGATCGTCGGATAAAGCGGCTCACAGATAACAGGGCCCGAAAAACCGGCTTTTTCAAACAGCATATAAGGCGTCGCAGCATCGATCACGCCTGTCGTCATGGGCATTGCACGTTCCATGTCCCGCTGGAAAGGAAGCGTACGCCCAAATACGCCGTCATTAACATGAAAACCACACATCTTGTCGATATGAGTGGCTGCGTAATACAGATCATCTGTCCGCGCGCCCTCACATGACCAGTGATAAGTATCAAAGATGAAACCTGCCTTTCCGCCGGCAGCTTCCGACAGAGCCACTACTCCAGCGATCGTGTGAATAAACGGATTTTTGTACCGGTAAAGTACTTCACGGGGGCCTAAAAATTCCAGTCCATAGAAAATACCGTGGTCTTCGCACACTTGCTGTACCTGTTTCAGACGATTGATATGCCATTCAAAGTTCTCATCGTACGCGCGATCGGCATTACTAGACCATACATGATTGTAAGAGAGGCCGACTTTCATTTTCTCTGCCACGTCGCAGCGGCGTTTAAAAACTTCCAGACCTTCGGCAAAACGTGTATCGTCGACGTCAGGGGCATAAAAATCGACCGGAGTAAACATAACGCTCCACTTCAACCCGCGATCCCACACTTTCTTTGCGAGTTCCAATGCACGGGGCTCGTCGTCGAGAATATTTGAATCAACTCCGACTCCGCCCATACCGTATTTTACGATTAGGTCCAGATATTCTTCTGTTTCCCCGGACAACCTTAAAAAATGAGGATCAAAAATAGTATACATAGCGGCTCCTTTCTTTTGGGTTTATAGGTTACTTTTTGCAACAAGAACTTTTGATCTGACGCAGGTTTTGCATGACCGGATTTTCGCCCTTTCCAAAATAGTCGTGCAACTTTCGGTATTCTTCATAGAGCCTGTCGTAGGTTTCACGGTATTCCTTATTTGGCTCATAGACGACATGGGGAGGCTTTGTCATGTGCCTGGCCGCCTCAAAGATCGTATCATATCCTCCGTTTCCTTTTCCTGCAGCAACGGCTCCATACATTGCAGCGCCCAGAGCCGAGGTTTGCTTGATATCTGAAATTTTAATTGGCTTCCCGATGATGTCCGCGAAAATCTGCATGATCTGAGGCGCTTTGAACGCAAGACCACCGCAGGCAAAGATCTGGGAAACCGGAACTCCGTTCTGCTCGAATGCTTCAATGATCATACGAGAGCCAAACGCGGTTGCTTCCACGAGCGCCCGGTAAATATCTTCCGCCGTGGTGGAAAGCGTCAACCCAAGCAGCATGCCGCTCAGATCAGAGTTGACGAGCAGAGAACGGTTGCCGTTCCACCAGTCAAGTGCCAGAAGCCCGGAAGCGCCGGGAACGAGGCGTGCCATTTTTTCGTTCATCAAGGAATAAATATCGATATTCCTTAATTTCACTTCTTCCAGATACTCATCCGGGACCGCGTTACTTACGAACCAGTTATAAATATCGCCTACAGCTGCCTGACCGGCTTCGTATCCGTAAAATCCGGGAAGGACACCGTCTCGTGTAACTCCACTGATTCCATCGATCAGGATCTCCTGCGAGGAAACCATGATATGACAGAGAGAGGTACCCATGATCATTAACATTGTGGAGTTCTTACTTGCTCCTGCTGCGGGGAAGGAAATGTGAGCGTCAATGTTTCCGACAGACACCATGGTACTGGTCGACAGACCGGTAGCAGCGGCCATCCGCTCCGTGAGGTGCCCGGCAGGCGAAGAAAAATCACAGACTTCCGTCCCAATTTTTTCTTCTATTACATGTTCCATCGCCGGATGAAGTGCAGCAAAAAAATCGCTTGAGGGATATCCGCTCTTTTTGTCCCAGAAAGCTTTAAATCCCGCTGTTACAATGCTTTTTTTGAGGTTTCCCGTAAGCAGGTATACGACCCAATCGGCAGCCTCCACAAATCGGTAGGTAGCATCATAGATTTCCGGAGATTTATTCAGTATCTCGAGGATCTTTGCAAACATCCACTCGCAAGAGGAGGCGTTTCCGTATCGCTTGATAAAGGATTCATCGCGTTCATGAGCAAGCCGATTGATCGTATCAGCTTCTTTCTGTGCGGCATGATGCTTCCAAAGCTTTGGCCAACTATGCGGGTTTTCTCTGTATTTTGGGTCATAGCATAGAGGTACAAGATCACGGTCCAATGGAAGCATAGTACAGGAAGTAAAATCAATACCGATACCAATGATCTGTCGAGGGTCGATCCCGGCTTTCCGCCAAAGGTCCTTTAAGATCCCTTCGAGTGCGTCTTCATAGTCCTGCGGATTCTGAAGGGCAAATTCCGGAGGAAGGGGCTGGCCGCTTTCCGGCAGCATCGTATCGATCACGGCGTCCTGATAACCCTGTATTGATACAGCTATTTCCGTACCATCGGAGACATCGACAAGGACGCCGCGTGCCGTTAGTGTGCCAAAATCCATTCCGATAACATATCGTTTGTTGGAACTGTTCTGTTTATTCATATTGTGCTCCCTTAAGTTGCCTCATGTATCAGTGAATTCAGAAACGCGACCGAATATGCGAACTCTGCCTCGTCATGGATGCCATGTGCGATAATAGGACCCTGATAGCCGAGAGAATCTAATAATTCGAACATACGCTCATAGGGGACAATGCCACGTCCGGCAGATGTAAAACGAATGCCGTCCCCGGCATGGATATCCTTTGCGTGGGCAAGAATTATGTCATCTTTTAAAAGTTCGAAGGCATGTTCAATAATGCCAGTAGCTAATTCTGGCCGGGCAGTACCCTCATGAAACAGATTTGCCGGATCAAAAATAATGCCGAGTCTTTTGTTTTTCATAGTATCCAGAAGCAGACGGGCCCGTTCCGGAGTATTTATAACGTTGGAAGCTTCAGTTTCGATCCCAAGCGTTACGTCATATTTCTCTGCGATGGAGATCACTTTCTCCATTGTGCTTAATAGATCTGTCCATGCGGATGCAGACTCATTGTCCGGATGGTATTTCCACATATGTTCGGTGCTGCGAGTACCTGTACAGAGTGTAATGATCTTACATCCAAGGGTCTGGCATGCAGCAGCGATCAGCTCAAAACGGGCAATTCCGTCTGCGACGACCGAAGGATCCGGATGGATCATATTAAATGTTCCGTTGACAGCACGGATCGTAATATTATGTTCATCAGCTGCTTTACGGATACGGGCAGTCAGATCCGATTGGATCGTTGCGGGCATTTCTTCGTCGCCAACTGAAAGAAAATCGAACTGCATTTCCGAAAAGCCATAGAGGCGGACAGCGTCAAACAGGCGATCGATCGTGTCACGCTCAATTTCAGGTGAAAACATTCCTAATTTTCTTAACATTCTTTCCTCCTCGATACAAGTGATGCAGTTATCGGTTGCTTGCCTGAGCCGCCCTTTCTGCTCCTCCATTTCCAGTTGGACGGCTGGATTCAACGGGAAGCCAGTCCAGAACATCTTGAATACGCTTGTCCCAGACGGCCCATTCATGAACCCCGGAAAATTCCAGGTATGTGTAGTCGATCCCGTGCTGATCCAGTTTTTCGCGGAATGAAACGTTGGTTTGATACAGATAATCCTCTGTTCCGATGCTTATATGCAGTTTAGGGAACTTGACTCCCTGCTCGCACAACCGGTCAACAAGGGACAAAAGGTCGTTCTCAGAACCACTAAATTGTTCGGGAGAACCGAAACAAAGCTTATAATCGCGAAGACTGCGATATGCTTCATAATCTGTTTCTTTTAACTGGTTCAGGAAAGCATCGTCATTGACTTTTCCGTAATTCCTGGCATCGCTGAGACCGGAAAGATCCAGTGCACCGGACATACTGGCAGCGTAGCCAAAGGTATTGGGATAGTTTAACGCCACTTTTAAGGCACCGTAGCCACCCATTGACAGGCCGGCCACAAAATTTTCCTCCCGTTTATCCGAAATACGGAAAAACCGGCGGCAGATCATGGGCAGCTCCTCAGCGATGAATTTGAGATAATCCAGGCCATAAACCTGATTAGTATAGAAGCTGCGCCCGGCTGCAGGCATAACGATCGCCATTTTCCGTCCCGCGGCATAGCGATCCAGGGAAGTGCGACGCATCCATATTGTGTGGTTATCGGACATGCCATGCAGGAGATAGAGAACAGGAAGCGGCGTTACCCCATCCCAGACTTGGCCGGTCACTCCGATCCCCTGATCCGCCTCCGGAAGGATCACCCCCATGGTGCATGAGAGACCGAGCACACAGGAATAGAATTGAACATCAAAATATGCCATATGAATTCCCCCTTTCCAAGAGATTTTGTAATTAAAGAATAACAAAATAGGGAGCAATGTCAACATTTCGACCCAAATCTGCAAAAATGTGCAAAAATATAGACCAAACGAAAGGAAATCGCTATATCTCTGAAAATATGTGCAAAAATAGCTAAAAAATTGACAATTTATGAAATGACATGCTATATTATGGACATCAAAGCCTTGTATCAAGGCACTTGACATAGAAAACGGTGTTTATTGACACCCAAATTAAATTTTATGCAGGGAGGTTACGAATATGATGAGGAAAACATCCAAGTTCATGGCAGCAGGACTGGTCCTCAGTATGCTGCTCATGCTTGCTGGCTGCAGCCAGCAACAGCAGGCACCGGCAACAACGGCTGCGGCTACGGAAGCAGCTACAGAAGCGGCTACAGAGGCAGCCACAGAGGCTGCTACAGAAGCAGCGGAAACCAACGGGGACGATTTTACATTTACGGTTGCGATTTCACTTAACACGCTGGATGAATATCAGACTATGATGACCGAATGCCTGGAGGAAGAACTGGCAAAACTCGGGGGAACACTGATTCAGTATAACGCGGACGGATCAGCCGAAAAACAGTTGGCTGATGTTGAGGCGATCATTCTTACGGCACCGGATGTCATCGTGATCCAGTCTGTAGATCCTGATGGAACTGCAGTGGCGGTAAAGACAGCGCATGCATCCGGAATTCCAACGGTTCCATACCAATTGGATGTAAACGTAGGAGAGGAAGATTTCGATGCCCGTGTCACACAGCAGGACCGTGAAATTCGCGGAAAAGTTCAAGCACAATGGGTCAAAGATTATCTTGACGCGAATCCTGATGTTACCCTCAATGTTTGCTCGTTAATGGGGGCACCGAACGGCGGCAGTAATGGATATAAAGGCTGGAGCCATATTTACGAGGATGAAGCCTATACTGATCGCGTTAATGAATTGATCGCAATCGATGCGAACTGGAGTCGGGCTAATGCAATTTCGATCGTTGAAGACTGGTTGATCACATATCCGGAAATGAATTGCATTCAGGCAGAAAATGATGAGATGGCGTTGGGCGCTGTTACTGCAATTCAAAATGCGGGGCTGAATCCAGGAGACTTTATCATTATGGGTATGAATGGTGATCCTGGTGCCCAAGAGGCGATCAAGGCCGGAAATATGTCGATGACGGCTGCCAACTCAAAAAGAGCACAAAGTGCGATTTGCGCGGAAGCATGCATGAGGTTGGCGAAGGGCGAGCGCTTCGAGGGAGAAGATAAATTCTTCTATACAGACTCGACTTATCAGGACGCTATGGACATTAATACGATCGACGAATATCTGGCAAGCGGAAACTACGACTAACTGAGATCAGCGGAGAGGCGGCAGGGGAGAACGTGTTTCTTCTCTGCCGCCTTGACTTGCAAAAGCAATAAGAAGGGGTGAAAACATGGATCAAAACCCAGTATTGCTCGAGATGAGAGATATTACCAAACGATTTCCCGGAGTGAAAGCCTTGGATCATGCGCAATTGACGATCCGCAAAGGAGAGGTGCACGCGATCGTAGGGGAAAACGGTGCAGGAAAATCAACGTTGATGAAACTGTTACTGGGTTTGTATGCGCCGGATGAAGGAACGATTATATGGAAGGGACAGACAGTCCGATTTCGCAGTCCGCACGATGCCATTTCAAACGGGATCTCTATGATACATCAAGAGACCAGCCTGATGCCGACGACCAGCGTTTCTGAAAATATATGGGTCGGCCGGGAAAATAAATTTACACATTTTGGGATACTCAATGTAAGAGAGAGGGACAGAGCGGCGCAGGAAGTATTGGACAGTTTGGGAATTGCGATCTCACCTAAAACACTGATCAAAAACCAGAGCGTAGCCCAGAATCAACTTGTTGAAGTGGCGCGGGCTGTTTCCTATAATTCAGATCTTATTATTATGGATGAACCTACTTCCGCTCTCGCCGAAGCAGATATCCAGCTCTTATATAAGATAATCCGAGATCTGACCGCAAAAGGCGTCTCTATCATCTTTATCTCCCATAAGCTTGAAGAGGTCCTGACAATTTCCGACCGTGTTACAGCTATGAGGGATGGCCGATACATTGCAACTGCGGAAGCAAAGAATTGTACACAAGATGATTTAATTAAATGGATCGTGGGCCGTGATATGGATGCCATGTTTCCAAAAGAAGAGGCGGAAATAGGGGATGTGATCCTGCAGGTTAAAAATCTTAGCACACTAAATAAGATGGTGCGTGATGTAAGCTTCCAGCTGAGAAAAGGAGAGATCCTGGGATTCGCCGGCTTGGTAGGAGCAGGGCGAACGGAAACAATGCGAGCTTTGTTCGGAATCGATCCTCTCGAGACGGGAGAGGTTATCTTAGATGGAAGAAAGATAAAGATAAAGTCACCAAAACAAGCCATTCATTATGGATTTAGTATGGTGACGGAAGATCGATTGCGATTGGGTATTTTTTCGAAACTTCAAGTCAAACAGAACATGTCAATTGTTTACCTTCGGGATATTACAGGGCCGGGAGGAACGGTCGACCGCAAGGAAGAAGAAAGGAACTGCCTGGAAATGCGGGATAAGCTTAGCATTAAAGTATCAAGTCTTAAGCAGCCGATCTCGGGTCTGTCAGGCGGGAACCAGCAGAAAGCTATTATTGCAAGATGGCTACTAGCAAAGCCGCGCATTCTAATTTTAGATGAACCCACCCGCGGAATAGATGTCGGAGCCAAGGCAGAAATACATCATCAGATCAGTTTACTTGCAAAGCAGGGTATGGCCATTATCATGATTTCATCGGAGTTACAAGAGGTCATGGGCATGAGCGATCGTATCATGGTAATGAGAGAAGGCCGCATAGTGGGCGAATTCCTTCGCGATGAAGCAGATTCGGAACAGATTATGAAAAAGGCTTTCGGCTCTTGAAAACACATGGAAAGGCGGGGCGATTCATGAACAATGAAAAAAATCAGACAAATTATCAAATGAAACAGAATGCGATAGAAATCCTCATGAATAATAAAGCACTATTTATTTTACTGGTGCTTGTAGTATTCGCGAGTGTTTTATCACCGAAGTTTTTGCTGCCGCGGAATATTATCAACATTTTAAAACAGGTGGCAGCAGCTACGATCATGGGAATGGGCTATTCTCTGATATTGGGATCCGGACACATGGACCTTTCTGTTGGTTACCTTTTGGGAATGCTGGGAATTATAGCAGCGAAATTGGATACTCAGACATCGTTGCCATTCGCAGTAGTAGTTCTCCTGGTAATATTGATCGGAGCGCTCGGAGGGATGGCAAACGCGTTTTTCGTTGGAGTATTTTCTCTGCCAGCCTTTGTCGTGACACTTGCCATGGGACAGATCTTTAAAGGGATCAACTATGTAGTCAGTAATACATCTGCAATTTCCGGGCTCTGTGCTTCATTTACTTATATTGGACAAGGGAATATAGGGATCGTACCTGTTCCGGTTTTGCTGTCTGTAGCTGTAACACTGATCATATCGATTACGGTTTATCGGACTGCGTTTGGGAGACATTTATTGGCAGTCGGATCAAATAGCGACGCTGCCCGCGCATCGGGATTAAATGTATCAAATATACGTTATAAAGTATATTGTCTGATGGGAATTTGCGTAGCAGTTGCAGCCCTTGTTCTGACAGGCCGAGCGGCTTCGGCGCAGCCACAGTCCGGACAGGGAATGGAAATGGATGCGATAGCTGCAGTTGTGATCGGAGGGACCCCTCTGGGTGGAGGACACTGTAAACCGGAAGGAACATTTTTCGGTTGCCTGATCGTTGGGCTGATCAATAATATTCTAAACCTGATGAGTGTGAACTCAAACTGGCAGCTAGTTGCTAAAGGTGCAATTATTCTGTTTGCAATTATTCTTGATGCGCAAAGTGAAAAGATCTTGGAACGCCAGAGACTGAAAGGGTTGAAATAAGAATGATGCTTTAATGAAGGAGGTGCTGTCATGCTGAAGTGGAGACCTTTTGACTATCAGTCGCTTCAACAGCTTGAGGCTGATATTGTAAAGGCCGGGGTTGATCTCCCGATTTCAGAGGATTTTAGTGTATTCAAAGAACCAATGGAACTCTATGGTCACAGTCTGAAAAACCGGCTTTCCATTCAACCGCTGGAGGGATTTGATGCTGGAGAAGATGGAACGCCCAGCGACTTGACATTCCGCCGCTATCGCCGTTTTTCAGCAGGCGGAGCAGGGCTTTTATGGTTTGAATCCTGTGCAGTAACACCTACCAGTCAAACGAGTCGAAACCAATGCCGAATTACGGAAGATAATTTGCCGGTATTTCAGAGATTGGTCGATGAAATAAAAACTTGCGCAAAAGACGGCAAACCACCATTTACGATCGTGCAACTAACACATTGTGGCCGCAATTCGCGTTTGGACGGGGATGGTACTTTTGGCGATAAAGGGATCCCACAGTATGTAGCTTGCGATAATCCATATCTTCCCAAACCCAAAGTACACATTTTAAGCGATGAAGAACTGGAAAAAATTTCTGACGACTATGTTAAGGCGGCAGCTCTGATGAAACGGGCAGGTTTTGATGCTGTTGATATACGGGGATGCCACGGATACCTAATGTCAGAGCTCTTAAGTTCCTTCACGCGCGAGAACAGTAAATATGGGGGACCACTATTTGAAAATAGAACAAGACTTTTACTTGAAACGATCGACAGAGTAAAAGAGGAAGTGAACATTCCGATCGCAATACGACTTAATGCATGTGATATGATCCCATACCCTTACGGCTGGGGAATGGCAAAAGATGGTTCCTTGACACCAGACCTGGAAGAACCCCTTAAATTAGGGAAACTCCTGGTTGATCGTGGTGTGAAACTTCTCAATATTAGTATGGGACGTAATCATGCGACGCATCTTCAGCTTCCATATAACCGGGGATCACATTATCCCAAAGAGCACCAGCTTTATGCTATGGAGTTTTATCATTCTTTGGCAGCGACTTTTAAGAAAGAAATACCACAAGCCACTGTAATGACTGGGACGCTCTCTTGGCCGGGGATCTATGCAGCGAATATAGCGGCAGGAGAAATGAAAGCAGGAATGTATGATCTCCCAGGATTCGGAAGACTTCCGTGGGCTTATCCTGATTTTGCAAATGATATTCTGGAAGAGGGCGGGCTAAAGAAGGAGAAATGTTGTATTGCATGCAATAGTTGCTGCAATATGATCGGTGTTGCTGCCCCGACTGGCTGCCCAGTGGGCTGTCCGATACGCGACAGAGAAATATATGGTCCTCTTTATAAGAAATATGTTGGGGACACTGTTCGGCAAATGCAACCCAAGATCGTTGAACTGTTTGACTTAAAAGCGAAAATGTAAACCTATAAAGAGTATGATTACAGACGATACGTCCGAAGACTGAACTGCAAATAATGCCTTCGGACGTATTTGTATCTTAATTAGACAATAATACAATTTTACTTAAGCTTATTTAAAACTGGACAGAAAGACATAATTGCGATCTCAGGAGGGAAAATGAAGCAATATTTGTTAGTCGGTACTTACACTGAGCCTATCCTTTTTGGTACAGGCGATATTTTCTGCGGGAAGGGAAAAGGGATCTCACTGTGTGTTTTTGAAGAGGGCGCGTTACAGGAAGTGCAACATATTGTGGTGCGAAATCCTTCTTTTTTCTGCGCAGACGAGATACGTCATAAAATTTATGTGGTCAATGAAGTGAAAGAATATCTGGGAGAAGCCGGAGGGGGTATTACTGAACTTTCTTATACGACCAGAGGCGATATAAGAGTAGATCGCAGTTATAATACCGGAGGCACTGATCCCTGCCATGTTGCGATTGCTCCCAACGGACAATTTGTGGCGGTAGCCAATTTTGCCTCTGGGACAATAAGTGTATTCGGACTGGATGAAACCGGTTCGCTTAATGGAAAGAAGAAAGTGTTTATTCATGGCGGAAAAAGTGTGCATCCGACGCGCCAGACAGGACCTCACGCGCATAGCATTATTTTTGCACCTGACGGTAAACACTTTTATGTACCTGACCTGGGAATAGATAAGATGCTTGCCTATCGCTATAATGGTGATTTCGTCAAGCCAGATCCCAGTAATGATATAGGATCGCCAGCGGGCAGCGGCCCTCGCTACGGAGAATTTAGTCCTGATGGGCACAATTTCTACCTCGTTAATGAAATTGATTCCAGTGTTGTACATTTTACTTGTGATAAAGGTGTTTTCCTAAAAAAGGAGACGGTGGAAACATTGCCGATAAGTTTTCACGGAAATAATATTTGCGCAGATCTACACTTAACTCCGAACGGAAGGTATTTATATGTTTCTAATCGCGGACATAATAGTCTGGCATGCTATTCCATAGATAAATATGGCGGCCTCACTTTACAATATCATAAATACAGCGGTGGGAAAACTCCGCGCAACTTTGCTATTGACCCAACAGGACGCTGGTTGCTGGCAGGAAATCAGGATAGCGATAATATTACAGTTTTTTCTATTAGTGCAGATGGTTCTTTGGTACAAAATAAGCAATACTCCTGGGGCTCTCCAGTCTGCCTGCTGTTCCTCAAACTTCAAGATATAGTTGTCTAATATGTTGTTTTTAGGTTGAAATTGCTTTCTGGAAACTGAAATCAGGAAATAATCTTGCGATGCGATTGCAGAATAGGGTATAATATGAGCACTTAGTGAGCACAAGCCGAGGGCGACGTGCGAGCTTAGTGCGAGTAATACCCAGACACTTAGCGAATCGGAGCGGAAGCGAACGATGAGCTTAGTGAATGTGGTATAATAATGCTGTTGGAGTGCATGGATATCGGAAAGTTATTATAGCGTAGCTTCAAGCGAAGAACGCAGCTTTCCGGAAAGGAGAGACATCCATGAGCGAACGGACCTACATCGCGATCGACCTGAAATCGTTCTACGCTTCGGTGGAGTGCATCGAGCGCGGCCTTGACCCCATGACGACAAATCTTGTCGTGGCCGATGAGAGCCGCACCGAAAAGACCATCTGCCTCGCCGTCTCCCCTTCTCTGAAAGCGCACGGGATCCCGGGCCGCCCGCGGCTTTTTGAGGTGGTCCAGAAAGTCAGGGAAGCCAACGAATTAAGGAAAAGGAGCGCTCCCGGCCATATCCTGTCCGGCACCTCGTACCGCGACGCCGACCTTAAAGCCATGCCGGAGCTGGCGATCGGCTATATCACCGCGCCTCCCAGAATGTCGCTGTACATCGATTACAGCACGCGGATCTACAACGTTTACTTAAAATACGTTGCGCCGGAGGACATCCACGTCTACTCCATCGACGAGGTCTTCCTCGACGTCACGTCCTATACGAACATTTACCGGCTTTCCGCGCACGATCTGGCGATGAAGATCATCCTGGACGTTCTTAAGACGACCGGGATCACGGCCACCGCCGGGATCGGCCCCAATCTTTACCTCTGCAAAGTCGCCATGGACATATGGGCGAAACACATACCCGCGGATGAAAACGGCGTGCGCATCGCGGAACTGGACGAGGCGGGTTACCGGAAGAACCTGTGGACGCACCGCCCGCTCACGGATTTCTGGCGCGTGGGGAGGGGCTACGCCAAAAAGCTGGAAGAACACGGTCTTTATACGATGGGGGATATCGCCAGGTGCTCGCTCGGAGGGCCGTCAGACTACTATAATGAAGAACTGCTTTACCGGCTGTTCGGGGTAAACGCCGAACTGCTGATCGACCATGCATGGGGCTGGGAACCCTGTACGATCGCCGATATCCGCGCATACAAGCCTGAATCCAACAGCATCGGGTCCGGTCAGGTACTCCAGAGCCCGTACACGTTTGAAAAGGCGAGGATCGTCGTGCGGGAAATGACCGAGCTCCTGGTGCTGGAGCTGGTCGATAAGGGGCTCGTGACCGACCAGATGGTCCTGACGGTGGGATACGACACCGAGAGCCTCAAAAACCCGGAGATCCGCAAGTCGTACCGCGGCGAAGTATCGACGGACCGCTACGGGCGCAGCGTGCCGAAGAGCGCGCACGGCAGCATAAATCTCGGAACACATACCTCGTCCACGGTCCGGATCGTGCAGGCGACGATGGAGCTGTACGACCGCATCGTGAACAAAAAACTTCTGGTCCGCCGGATGAGCGTGACAGCGAACCATGTGACCGACGAGGGCGCGGCGAAAAAGACGGAAACGTATGAACAGCTCGATCTCTTCACCGATTACGCCGCCGAAAAGGAAAAGAACGAACAGGAGAACGAGAAGCTGGAGCGCGAACGGAAGCTGCAGCAGGCGGTGCTCTCCATCAAGAAGAAATACGGAAAGAACGCGATCGTAAGCGGGCTGAATTTTGAGGAGGGGGCGACGGCCCTCGAAAGAAATAACCAAATCGGAGGGCACAAGGCATGAACGGACCGTACGACGATATCATCGATCTGCCGCATCATGTTTCCGCAGCGCACCCGCAGATGTCCATGACGGAGCGGGCCGCGCAGTTTTCGCCTTTTGCGGCGCTGACCGGCTACCATGCGGCGATCGAGGAGACGGCGCGCCTGACGGATGAGAGGATCGAGCTGGATGAGGACGCAAAAGCCGTTCTGGACCGGAGGCGGCAGATCCTGCAGGCCGCGGAGTCGGAACGCCCGCAGGTGAGCGTCACTTATTTTAAAAAAGACAGCCGAAAGGACGGCGGCGCATACCGGACAGTAAGCGGCCGGATCAAAAAGACGGACGAGTACCGGCGCGTGCTCGTCATGGAGAACGGGGAGGAGATCCCGCTCGACGACATCGCCGGTCTTGACGGGGAACTGTTCGGGGAAAATTCTTGACAACCCTGTCCCGCATTCGGTATGATGTTTGTATGAGACAAAAAGGACATCCGGGCAAAAAACAGGAGGAAAAGCAATGAAAGCGGTTCATGAAGCGTTAAACGGGATACTCCCCGAAGTGATCAGGATGAGCGAAGATATTTACCGTCATCCGGAGCTGGGATTTAAAGAATTTCGCAGCCGCGAAAAGGCGATCGCGTTTCTGGACGCCGCCGGGATCCCCCATGAGGACGTCGCATACACGGGGATCCGGGCCTGCCTTGACTCCGGGAAACCGGGTCCGAACATCGGGCTGATCGCGGAATTCGACGCGGTCCCCACCCTGGGACATCCGTTCGCGAGCGAGGACAACTACGCCGCGCATACCTGCGGACACTACGCGCAGCTCGGCGTCATGCTGAGCCTGTTCCTGGCGATCCGGCAGTCCGGCATTCTGGACAGTCTTTGCGGAAAAGTCACGCTGCTCGTGACGCCGGGCGAGGAATTCTGCGATATGGACTACCGGAAGGGCCTGATCCGCGACGGAAAGCTGCATCATCCGTCCGGCAAGCAGGAGATGATCACGACCGGCGTCTTCGACGATGTCGATATTATGCTGTCCTGTCACGCGATGGGCATCGATATGACGCGCTATCACGCGGAAGTCGGCTCCGGTCTGAACGGCTTTATCCAGAAGCGGGCGATCTTCAGGGGCCGCGCGGCCCACGCGGGCGCCAATCCCGAGGGCGGGATCAACGCCTTGAACGCGGCGAACCTGGCGATGACCGGCATCAATTTCCTGCGCGAGACCTTCCGCGCGGAGGACGCGATCCGTGTGCATTTCGTGATGCAGGAAGGCGGCCAGACCGTCAATACCGTGCCGTCCAGAACACAGCTTGAATTGTATATCCGCGCGAAGACCGTGGACGCGATCTTCGAGACCGAGGCGAAAGTAAACCGCGCGCTCCGCGCCGGAGCGCTGGCGATCGGGTGCGAATTGGAGATCCAGGACACGCCGGGATACTTCCCGCTCCATCAGGACGAGAACCTGACGGAACTCGTGAAGAAACACATTGAAACATACATACCTGCCGATATGATCGCGCAGGGGACGCACGGCTTTGCCTCCGGCGATATGGGCGACATCTCGCTGATGTGGCCGACCGTGGAGATCGGCGTCGCGGGATTCAGCGGAACGATCCACGGAAAGGACTTTAAGACTGCCGACGAAAATCAGGCTTACTGTGTTCCGGCCCATTACTTTGCCGACGCGGTGGCCGATCTGCTGTCAGACGGCGGCGCGCCCGCGTTTAAGATCAAAGAGGCGTTCCATCCGGTGATGACAAAGGACGAATACATCACGCGGCTGGATGGCCTGAACAAAACGACGGTCTATACGGAGTAGGGGCAGGGTTTCGGCCCTCGCCGCGCGGCTATGCGGCCGGATCGGATAACGGATTTGGGGATGACAGCCGCCCGGACAGCAGGGAGCGGCGGCCGGGTAACGGACCTGTCTGGAAAAACGATGTATAAGGAATGAAAAAGATGAAAAAAATGATTTCGTGGAATGTCAACGGGCTTCGCGCCTGCATGGGCAAGGGATTTATGGAATATCTGAAACAGACGGACGCCGATGTTTTCTGCATCCAGGAGAGCAAGCTCCAGGAGGGGCAGCTCGATTTGGATCTTCCGGGCTATCATCAGTACTGGAACTACGCGGAAAAAAAGGGCTACTCGGGGACGGCAATGTTTACGAAGGAAGAGCCGCTTTCCGTCGCTTACGGGCTAGGGGTCCCGGAACACGACAGGGAGGGGCGCGTCATTACCGCGGAATTTGACGATTATTATGTCGTCACCTGCTACACGCCGAACTCGCAGGATGAACTCAAGCGCCTTGATTACCGTATGCAGTGGGAGGACGCGTTCCGCGCGTATCTCAAAAAGCTGGAAGAAAAGAAACCGGTCATTTTTTGCGGCGATCTGAACGTGGCGCACACGGAGATCGACCTGAAAAATCCGAAGACGAACCGCAAGAACGCCGGGTTTACCGACGAGGAACGCGCGAAGTTCACCGAACTCTTAAACGCCGGTTTTATCGACACATGGCGCTATTTCAATCCGGGGAAAGAGGGCGTTTATTCCTGGTGGTCCTACCGGTTCTCTGCGCGGGCAAAGAACGCGGGCTGGCGCATCGACTATTTCTGCGTCTCGGAGGCGCTTAGGGACCGGCTGGCCGGAGCGGATATTCACACGGAGATCATGGGCAGCGATCACTGCCCGGTGGAACTGACGATCAGTTAGAGGCACGCCGGGCTTGCTTATGCCCGGGAAGGGAAAGGGAACGGACCGATGGCAGCAAGAGGAAACAGACAGGAGATCCTCTATCCGCTGGGAGTAACGCCGACAGAACGGAGTACGACGATCCTCCTGAACGCGGAGGGAAAGGAAGCGAAACTTCTGCTTTACCGTGCGGGCGAGGAGGCCGCGGCGGAAGAACTGACGTTTGACGGGAAGGAAAAGACCGGAAGCGTCTGGAAAATGACACTGAAAGGGTACGACCTTTCAAAGTATGAGTATGCGTTTTCCGTCGACGGGAAACCGGTGGCGGATCCGCGCGCCCGCGTGATAACGGGGCGCGAGACATGGGGCGATCTTTCACGCGCCGCAAAGCCGGTGCGGGCCAGGCTTATGACGGAGGACTTCGACTGGGAAGACGACGTCCGGCCGCAGATCCCGTATTCCGATACGGTCATCTACCGCCTGCATGTGCGCGGGTTTACGAAACATCCTTCTTCCAAAGTCGGCAAAAAAGGAACGTTCGCCGGCGTCGAGGAGAAGATCCCCTACCTGAAGGAACTCGGCATCACCGCCATAGAGCTTCTTCCGGTGACGGAATTTGACGAGGTCATGTTGCAGGAAACGGCGTCCGGGATCCCGAACGCGGCCTCGCAGCCGAGCGGCGTGATCAATTACTGGGGGTACGCCCCGTCGTTTCTGTTCGCGGTGAAGGCGGCGTATGCCTCCCGCCGCGGAGCAAGACCGGAAAACGAATTTAAACGGCTGGTACGGAGCCTGCATAAGGCGGGGATCGAGTGCCTGCCGGAATTCTACTTTACAGGCAGCGAATCGCCTGGGCTGGTCCTGGACGCGCTGCGCAACTGGGTCGAGGAATATAATGTCGACGGGTTCCGGCTTTCCGGCCAGGCTCCGGTCGGCCTGATCGCCGCCGATCCGTTCCTGCGGGGGACAAAACTGCTCTCCCCGCGCTGGGAAGAGGAATTCGGCCGCCATCCCGGTTCCGGGTATGTCGCGCCCGGAAATGGGAAAGTTACGGTCATGCAGAAGAACCTCGCGGACTGCGGGATGCGTTTTCAGGAGGATATGCGCCGGTTCTTAAAGGGCGACGAGGGAATGATCTCCGCGTTGGAATACCATTCACGGCATAATCCGGCCGGATACGGCGTCGTCAATTCCATGGCGAACACCGACGGTTTTACGATGGCGGACATGGTCTCCTACGACCGCAAACACAATGAGGCGAACGGCGAGGAGAACCGCGACGGAAACGATTTCAACCATTCGTGGAACTGCGGCGCGGAAGGTCCGACGAGAAAGAAAAAGATCCTGGAGCTCCGCAGACAGCAGCTCTGCAACGCGTTCCTTCTTCTGTTTTTGAGCCAGGGAACGCCGATGATCCTTGCCGGAGACGAATTCGGAAACTCGCAGGACGGCAATAACAACGCCTACTGCCAGGATAACGCGATCGCGTGGCTGAACTGGAGACAGCTCGAAACGAACGCGGACCTCTACACGTTCGTGAAAAATCTGATCGCCTTTCGGAAGAAACATCCGATCTTCCATATGGAGCACGAACCGCGGATCATGGACTACAAGTCCTGCGGACGGCCCGACGTATCCTACCACGGCGTCAACGCATGGAGGCCGGAGTATGAGCATTTCCGCCGCCAGTTCGGTATTCTCTACTGGGGCGCGTACGCGAAGAAACCGGACGGGGCAGAGGACGATACATTTTATGTGATCTATAACATGCACTGGGAGCCGCACACGTTCGGGCTTCCCAGGCTTGAAAAGGGACAGCTCTGGTGCCGCGTATTTGACACTTCGCTGGGGACCGCGGGTTTCTGGCCGGAGGGAACGGAACCGGTCCTTGAGGACCAGGTGGAGATCGAGGTTCCGCCGCGCAGCATCCTGGTACTCTGCGGAAAGAAGGGCAGCGGCTATTACGTCTATGAAACGCCGGTCGGCGAGATCACGGTCTGCTGTAAGGACGCCAAAGTGACGGGGCTGCATTTCGGGCGGTTCGTGCCGAAGGAACCCGGCATAAAGGAGACGCGCACCGAGCTTTCGGACCGGGTGTTTGCGCAGCTTACGGAATACTTTGAGGGAACGCGCCGCGAATTCGACCTGCCGTTGGATCCGGAGGGGACCGAATTCCAGAAAAAGGTCTGGGCCGCGCTGCGGGAGATCCCCTACGGAGAGACCAGGACCTACAAGGACATCGCCGCGGCCGTCGGGGACGAAAAGGCGACGCGGGCGATCGGCATGGCGAACAATAAAAACCCGATCGCGATCATCATCCCCTGTCACCGGGTGATCGGGACGAACGGGACGCTCACCGGCTACGCCGGAGGTCTGGATGTAAAGAAGAAACTTCTGGAACTGGAAAAAACGGTCAAAGCAAAAGAAAACGAATAAAGCAGGGCAAACGGTCGGGATAGAGAAATAAAAAGGGCGGATACGGCGCAGGTCGCCATATCCGCCCTGATTTTGCAGATCACCGGTTCAGATGAACATGTATAACGGCTCCGGTTTATTCCGGATAGATCAGCTGTTCGTCGCTGATGTCCTCCAGCACCTCGTCGTAGAATTTTCCGGCGAGATATTTTGCCATCGGAAGATTCATATCGAGATAATTTCCGCAGTCGCGCGGCGCGGCGCCGGGAACGGCGCCTTCATAGTCGCGTATGAAAAGGAACATTTCCTGCAGCAGCGGGACGATATCGGCTGATTCGTAATCGCCAGTGAGCAGCAGGTAAAACCCGGTCCGGCAGCCCATCGGGCCGAAGTAGAGGACGCGGTCGCCGTAAAGGGGATGATTGCGCAGGAAGGTAGCACCGAGGTGCTCGATCGTATGAACTTCCGCGGTATTCATCACAGGTTCGCAGTTCGGGCGCGTCATGCGGATGTCGAAGGTGGTGACCGGTGTTCCGCCCGCCATATCCCGCCTTGAAACATAGACGCCGGGGCGCAGTTTCAGATGGTTGATGGTAAAACTCGTGATCTTTTCCATAATGCACTCTCCTTCTCGGGCAATTTTTGCGTTCCGCCCACTTTATATCCATTATATCCGTAAAAACATGCGGTTACAAGGGTAAATTTACCTAAAAAATGCCGCGGATCCGCCACTATGAAAAAAATTTCTTGTATCCTGCCCCTATTTGTACTATAATAGAATAACATCGAGAAAATCTGCGAGGAGACAAAGCAATGCTTGACGGAAAAAGAACATTATTCAGCGGTATGCAGGCAACTGGCAATCTGACGCTCGGGAACTATCTCGGAGCGCTTAAAAACTGGGTCAGCATTGCCGACGACTATCAGACATTTTACTGCGTCGTGGACATGCACTCCATCACGATCCGGCAGGATCCCGCGGAGTTAAGGAAACGCGCGCGTACGCTGTTAACGCTTTATATCGCTGCGGGACTGGATCCGGAAAAGAACTGCATTTACTATCAGTCACATGTTTCGGGCCATGCCGAACTGGCGTGGATCTTAAACTGCTTTACCTATATGGGCGAGCTGAGCCGTATGACGCAGTTCAAGGACAAATCCGCAAAGCACGCGGACAACATCAACGCCGGTCTGTTTACCTACCCGGTGCTGATGGCGGCCGACATCCTCCTCTATCAGGCCGATGTGGTCCCGGTCGGGATCGACCAGAAACAGCATCTGGAACTGGCCCGCGACATCGCGATCCGGTTCAACAATCTGTACGGGGACGTCTTTACGGTGCCGGAGGTTTACCTCGGGAAAACCGGAGCGAAGATCATGAGCCTTCAGGATCCGACGAAGAAGATGTCCAAGTCCGACGAGAATCCGAACGCCAGCGTTTACCTGATGGACGACCCGGATACCGTTATCCGCAAGTTCAAACGCGCCGTTACCGATTCGGAGGCGTGCGTGCGGTACAGCGAGGAGCAGCCGGGGATCCGGAACCTGATCGATATTTACTGCGCGTGCACCGGAAAAACGCCGGCCGAGGTCGAGCGCGAGTTCGACGGAAAAGGCTACGGGGACTTTAAGATCGCCGTGGGCGAATCGGTCGTCTCCGTATTAAAACCGCTTCAGGACCGTTTTGCAGAACTTTCCCGCGATAAGGCTTATATAGATAAAGTGATCAAGGAGAACGCGGAAAAAGCATCGTATTTCTCTAACAAGACTTTGAGGAAAGTTCAGAAAAAGGTAGGATTTCCGGAGCGTATCCGCTAAGGGATCCGAAAAGGAGGACTTATGAAACTGCTGACATATGTGGTGGACAGGAAAGAGTTCATCGGGGTATTAAATTCGGAGGAGACGTGGGCATATCCCATCTCGGCTGTCGGAATGGAATACCGGTCCATGAAGGACCTGATCCGTGAGATCGGCCGGTCGGAGTGGGAGATGCTGGACTACATCACCAGACGCGACCCGTATGAGGTCCCGGGAGCGGCGCCGCTTCGGGATGTGAGCGTTCTTGCGCCGATCAAAGAGCCGGGACAGGACATCATCTGCCTGGGGATCAATTACCACGATCATGCAGTCGAGTCGGCACGGTTCGAAAAGCGTGCGTTTGAAAAGCAGGAGCAGGCGATCTACTTCTCCAAGCGCGTGAATCGCGCTGTCGATCCGGAGGGCGGCATCGAGGCTCATCGCGATCTTACGAAACAGCTCGACTACGAGGCGGAGCTGGCTGTCATCATCGGAAAGGATGCCCGGAACGTGCCGAAGGGCAGCGCGAAAGATTACATTTTCGGCTATACGATCATGAACGACGTCAGCGCGCGAGAGGTGCAGACGGGCCACAAACAGTGGTATTTCGGAAAGAGCCTGGACAACTTCACTCCGCTCGGCCCGTGGATCCTGACCGTTGATTCGGTCGAATATCCGCCGAAGCTCAACATCCAGTCAAAGGTCAACGGGGAACTCCGGCAGAATTCAAACACGGGGCTTTTCATCAACGGGATCGAGGATGTGATCTGCGAGCTGAGCAAAGGCATGACGTTAAGATCCGGGACGATCATCGCGACGGGAACGCCCGCCGGAGTGGGAATGGGCTTTGAACCGCCGAAGTTCCTGAATCCGGGCGACGTGGTCGAATGTATCATCGAGGGGATCGGGACTCTGCGGAATACGATCGTCGAATAAAAAAGAACGGTTGCCATGAAGGGAACGTCTTTCGCTGTATGCGGAAGAGTTCTTTTCATGGCTTTTTTGTCTTTTGACGCCGTTTGGCGGGAAAGGAAGAATACGGACGGAAATGGAAGATATTCGGGCAATGCTGGGCCGCGTGGCGGCGGGGGAGCTCTCTGTCGACGAGGCCGTTTTAAAACTGAAAAAGGAGCCGTTTATCCAGGCCGGATTTGACGAGCTGGGATACGCCAAGCTGGATACGCATCGGAAACTGCGCCAGGGCGCGGCCGAGGTGATCTACGGGGCGGGAAAGACGCCGGAGCAGATCTTCGGCATCGTTAAGGCCATGAAGGAACGCGGCCAGGATGTGATCCTGATCACCCGTATGGATGCGGACAAAGAGAAAGCTCTCCGCGGACTTTTGGAAAACGAATATGCGGATGGCGGTGATCTGCGCTACTTTAAGGACGCGGGGATCGGGATCTGCGGGGATCTCCCGGAAAAGGACGGCGTCGGCAAAGTCGTGGTCGCGACCGGCGGGACCAGCGATATTCCGGTCGCGGAGGAGGCGGCCCTGACCGCGGAAGCGATGGGGAACGAGGTCGTGCGGCTCTATGATGTCGGCGTCGCCGGTCTGCACAGGCTGATGGCGCATATGGACGAGATCATGAGCGCGCGGGTCATCATCGCGATCGCGGGGATGGAAGGCGCGCTTGCCAGCGTGATCGGCGGCCTGGCCGACTGCCCGGTGATCGCCGTTCCGACCAGCGTGGGTTACGGCGCGTCGTTTCACGGCGTTTCGGCGTTGCTTTCCATGCTGAATTCGTGCGCGAGCGGCGTGAGCGTGGTCAATATCGACAACGGATTCGGAGCCGGGTATCTGGCGAGCATGATCAATCATCTGCGCGGCTGACCTTTATCCGGCGTGGCTGTAAAGAAACGGAAACATAGCAAACGATCAAAACGAACAGGTGGATGCAGGATATGAAAACGATCTATTTTGACTGCGGCATGGGAGCCGCGGGCGATATGCTGACGGCGGCGCTTCTGGAGCTCTGCCCGGAGCGGAAAGAAGAATTTTTAAAAATAATGAACGGACTCGGCCTGCCGGGGGTGCGGATCGAGGCGGAGACGGCCGTCAAATGCGGCATCACCGGCACGCATATGAACGTAACGGTCCATGGCGAGGAAGAAGAGAGCGTGGACGTGCATGAACACTCAGACGCCTGCGCAAACGGTCTGCCGCATGAGCACGAACATGTCCATGAACACGCGGATGGAGGCCCGGCTGAACACGCACATTTCACTCCGCATGAACATGCCCATGAACATGAGCACGGACATGCACACTCCGGCATGGCGGAGATCACGCACAGGATCGCCCATCTCGACCTGCCGGATGAGGTAAAACATCGCGCATCCGAGGTTTACGGCCTGATCGCGGAGGCGGAGGGACACGTTCACGGGAAACCGGCCGACCAGATCCACTTTCACGAGGTCGGCACGGCCGATGCGCTGGCCGATGTTATCGGCGTCTGCCTCCTGCTGTACTGGCTGAAGCCGGAGCGCATCCTTGCTTCCCCGGTCCATGTCGGGAGCGGACAGGTGCGCTGCGCGCACGGGATCCTGCCGGTGCCCGCGCCTGCGACGGCGTATATCCTGCGTGACGTTCCGATCTACGGCGGCAGGATCCGCGGTGAGCTCTGTACGCCGACCGGGGCCGCGCTGTTAAAGGAATTTGTGACGGAGTTCGGCGATATGCCGGTGATGAAGGTCTCAGGGACCGGATACGGAATGGGAAAAAAGGATTTTGAACAGGCCAACTGCGTGCGCGCGCTTCTTGGCGAGACGGACGCGTGCGACAGACGAAACGACGGCGCGGAAGGCGGAGCCACCGGCGAGATCGTCGAACTTTCCTGCAACCTCGACGATATGACGGCGGAGGCGATCGGCTTCGCGCAGGAGGTCCTGCTTTCGGCAGGGGCGCTGGACGTCTATACCCTTTCGGCCGGAATGAAGAAGAACCGGCCGGGAACGATCCTGACCTGCATGTGCCGCCCGCAGGACCGGGAAAAATTCGTGCGCCTGATCTTCGCCCACACGACGACGATCGGGGTCCGCGAGAACGTCTGCAGGCGCTATGTCCTGAAGCGCGAGGAGCGCACGGCCGAAACGCCGGACGGCCGCGTGCGCGAGAAAATTTCCTCCGGCTACGGAGTGACCCGCCGGAAACCGGAGTACGAGGACCTTGCGGAGATCGCTCGCAGGACCGGAAAGACGCTGGAGGAAGTAAGAAGTTCTTTCAAAGAGGTTGATAATTAGGGAACTTTTATATATAATATACCCATAAAAAGTTCCCTAAAAGAGGTGGCGGCAATGAGCGCAAATTATCCGGAAATCCAGGAACTCTTACAGAAGCGGGCCGATTGCCAGGCCAGAATGAAACTTATTCCGTATGAAGGAACTCCGGAAATAAAAGAACAGCAGGGCTCCAGATATCTGTATGTCAGGAAACGGGTCGCCGGAAAACTGACGTCAACTTATGTCGGCGCATACTCGGATGATCTGTATCAACTGTTGCTGAAAAATGCAAGGGATGCAAAAGAATTAAACAGGACGATCCGTAAGATCAATCGGGAGCTGGCCGCGCTCGGCTATGAAGACCGCGGGCTCCCGCAGGAAATCCTAAAAAATATCGATTTCGCCAGAGCGAATATGAAAGTCAACATATACGATCAGGCCGTTTTGGAAGGGGTAGCCACTTCGTTCCCCCAAACGGAGGAAATCATCGAGAATGGGATCGTAAACGGTGTTTCGGCTTCCGACGTGCAAAAGATCCTGAACCTGAAACACGCATGGGAGTTTATTCTGGATGAGGACGTGGTACAGAGCGAAAGCAATTATTACATGCTGTGCCATATCGCAAGATTGGTCAATGAGGGATTTTTCCGGAACGGCGGACGTATCCGGGGCGTGCCGGTCACGATCGGGGGCAGCACTTATATTCCCCCGCTGCCGATCGAATCCGTAGTGATCGAGCGGATCGACGAAATCCGGTCCCGAGATACGGATGCGGTCGATATCGCGATCGAACTGTGTCTGTACTGCATGAAGACGCAAGTCTTTCTGGACGGAAACAAAAGGGCAGCGGTCATCTTTGCAAACCATTACCTGATCGCTCACGGAAAAGGATTTCTTGTCATTCCCGATAAAGACGTTCCGGAATTTAAAAAGCTCCTGGTTGGTTTCTACGAGGGAGCCACGACTGATGTCATAAAACGGTTTATGCGCGAGCGGTGCTGGAAGACGTTTTAGGACGAAGTTTATCGATCAAAGCAAAAGCGAAGCAAAGGACAATATATAAAATATTCCCTCTGCTTCGCTTTTCTGATTCATTGATTTAACCAACGTCTATCTCAATCTTGAAAATCCGTAGCTGTTTACCAGAGCGTCCAGCGGGATCCCTTTCTTGCAGTACGGACAGTCCGCCGGCGGATACGCCTGATAGTCCGCAAGCTCATTTCTTGTGAAGATCGCGTTCACGGGGAATTCCTTGACCTGGTCCACGACGCTGAACAGTGCGCAGACGCCCCGCACGATACCGCCGTAATACTGGATGGCTTCCACGCAGCGGGCGGTGGTCCGGCCTGTGGTGACATCGGCCAGAAGGACGATGATGTTCTTTCCGGCGATCATCGGACGGGTGTTATCGCGGAAGATCAGCTGGCCGTTGTTGTCGTATTCCGGCTCGATCACATAGATGGTCTTGTGTGCGTTCATAGACAGAACGCCTACTTCGGACAGTTTTTGGGCCAGAAACGCACCGATCACGTTCGTGCCTTCGATGCACACGATGGTGTCGACCACGGTATCGTATGCGTAGCGGGTCGCGAGCGCCTTCGCCGCCTGCTCCGCCTCGCTCTGCCGCGCTTTCAGCGCCGTCGTATCCACATAATAATTGATATGGGAGTGATTCGTCGAGAAATGTCCCGGCGTGATGCGGATCGGCACTCCGGTTGTGGATACCAGTTTCGTGATATTGTTGTCCATAGATCCTCCTTCCCGCGCCCGGTCCTCTGCCGGACGGCGCAATAACATATGTGCGGGCATTTCAGCCGGTCTCCGCGCGTTGCGACGGGACATAAATGACTGCCAATCCTTGCTGATTCCGGCCAAAATCGCACAATAGCCTTGATAATAAATATATTATACTACAACGACGGATGGATGCGCAAGCAAAACCGGACAATAAAAAGAGGACGGGCAGTGAACCCATCCTCTTGTACTATAGAATTCCGCGCGGATATCAGCCAAAGTATCTCTTGAGAAGTCCTGCGAACGCTTTACCGTGCCGGGCCTCGTCATCAGATTATAGCGGAAAAGCCTTGATTTGTCAATAAAAATCGGGATTCCAAAAAACAGTTTAGCCGCGAATTTCACCACTGACAGCGG
>CANQGL010000018.1 GCA_947623185.1 uncultured Lachnospiraceae bacterium | reverse complement strand
AGCATTTTGGAAAGGCAAGATAGAACTGTCGCATATTACGAAGCCCCTGAATGCTAAAGCCCTTTCCGAACTCCGCTGTCAGTTTGTCGGAAATATACTTCAGCACCTGCTTGCCATAGGCGGCTCGATCGCTTTCTCCGCACACCTCATATATCGCTTTTCCGATGTTCCAATATGCTGTCACCATTGCGACATTAACGGCTGAATACACCTGCCGCTGTGCGTCAATGACATATCCTCTAATGGACAAATACGCATTTTCCGACTGCAAATCGTTCGGCAAATTTTCATTTTTTATCATTTCACTCATAAAATCATCCTCACAATTCGCTCCACACTGTGGAGCGTTTTTATCGCTTTATTTCTTCTAATTTTATCTTATATTCGCGAAGACGAGAATACAATTCAAATTGCTTTTTCGGCTGCGGCTCTTTCCAAGCGGCCGTCTCAGTCTTTGCTATCAGTTTTTCGAGTTTCAGTATCTGCTCCTGCAAGGCAAGGCGTTCATCCACAGAGAGGGAGTCTGCCCTTTTTGCCCGTTCCTCATAGAGTGCGATTTGTTCCACAAAAGAATCCCAAATCTCATCAAGGGAAAACCCTTGTGGTTTCAGATTCACCTCTGCCGCATCCATCCACGGTGTCCGATAGAGCTTACCGTGGTAAAGAGCAAGCTGTCGGCTGCCCTCAAACACAAGTAGAAATACCAGCTTGTGAGGATTCTGCCTCGCAATTGCCTCGATCACCTTGCCGTCAAACTCTTGTTTCTTTAAAGTTATCGACAGCAGCAGGATTTCCTTCACCTCTGAATCTGCCGTCAGATTCAGATTTTCTTTTGTGAGGCTGTTCTCTACAACGATCCTGTCCACCTCGGACACGAACTTATCCTTTAGCACTTTCGTAAGCGGCAGGTGCTTGTAGAACGCCTCCTTCGGAAGCCGCCGGTGAACCGCTGTCGTAGTCGGAAAGTGTACCATCTCAAATCACCACCATAAAGCATATCAATTCAAAATCATCAAGTCCCGAAAATCCGCCAGAGAGGAATGTAGTCTGACCGCCTCCAAAGAAACTGTCGATATCACTCTCGTCCTTTGCGTCAATGATTGACATGATGGAGTCCTCCAACAACTGGGAAACCTTGCTCATGTTTTTGCCGTTATTCGTAGCTTTATTAAACTGCTCACACAGAGTTTTATCCGGTATGACCTTTCCACGAGACAAATGTCTCATTATATCAAGCGTGTCCTTCGGCTGCAAATGGTTTGCGATAACTTCGCCGTCCATTCCGACATAGACCATATAAAACGGATGCAGCCTGTTCTGATTTTGAATGTTTATATGTTCGTTTACATTCTTCAGCACAAAAATCACGCCCGGCTTTTCGCCTTTTACAACAGCATGGATGCCAAACGGTGTATGGTCAATGTCTCCATGTTCCTTCATGTATGCCAGCAAGTCCATACGAAACTCGTTCAAACCCAAGTCCATAATGGAAATGCCTGAAGACATATCTTCAAGGTCAACGACCTCTTCCTGAAGTTTCTTCAGTTGAGCGCGTCTGTACTCCAGATCGCCTTTTTCTTCCTGATTGATGAGATCGTCATCGCCGGTCGAGGTCATGACGGATATCCGCATCCTAGTCTCAACACGAGCTTTCAGATTGATGTACTCGTCCAAATCCAGATCAGGCCAGAAGTTCACAAGCTGAATCACGGAATTCCTGCTGCCGATACGGTCAATTCTTCCGAAACGCTGAATAATGCGGACAGGATTCCAATGGATGTCGTAATTGATACAAAAATCGCAGTCTTGCAAGTTCTGGCCTTCGGAAATACAGTCTGTGGCAATGAGAATATCAATGTCCGTCTTATCCTTCGGGTACAGAACATCACGATCTTTTGATTTTGGAGAGAAGCAAGCGAGCACATGGTTCATATCAGCTTTGAATCTCGGTATTGTGGTTCTTCCATCCACGGAACCGGTAACAAGCGCCGTGTGCAGTCCCAGTTCCCTATGTGCCATCTCGGCAATATTTTCATAAAGATACTCCGCTGTATCGGAGAACGCAGTAAAGATAAGAATCTTCCTGTTACCCTCATTGATGGGCTTATCAGCCTTATTCCTGATTACGCGGATCAGTTCATTCAGCTTGAAATCATATTCTGGCGTAATATCCTCGATCATCAGAATGAGCAGCTGGAGCGTTTCCATATCATCATCAATATCCCGTTTCCACGAGATATAATCCATATCCTGAAGGTCGATTTTTACTTTCTTTCCCACAGTAAAGAAATCGGTATTCTGGTCATCCTCGTCAAAATCAGCAGCTTCATCAGAAAGGTCACGCATCTCGTCCAATGCACCGGGGCCTCCTGACATAAAAGCCTCGATGGTCTGTGAAGTGTCATAGAGATAGTCGTAGATTCTACGCACCGTCAGCAGGAAAGAATGAACGGAACTCTCCATACGCTTCAAGAGATTGATACTCATCAATCGCTGAATACCTATTTCACGACCTTTTCTGAAATTCTCTGTTTCCTTCTCGTCCAGATACTTATGTAGCTTGCTGGCATGGATATAAATCGTCGGCGTGTAAATCGTCAGTCGCAATTTAGAGAGGCACTCATATACTTCTTTGTAGTTAATGGCGTTCTTCAAATCGGTCAGCTTGGGACACAGAGATATTGGCTTGAGCCTTTCCGGGAATGTTCCAATATCCGCTACATCGTAAAACTGCTGTATATGCTTTCTGGAGCGGGCAATCGTCACGCTGTCCAGTACCTCAAAAAAATCGAAGTCCAAGCGTGACAGCAGGTTCGCCGTGGTACGTTCCTCCTCCGGCAGCTTGCACCAGGCGTTGTAAACTCCCTGCGCCTGACGGAAGATGGTATCAATGTCGGATTTAATGTTCAGCTTCTCGTTAAACTCGGATGGATCGCCCTCATAGGCAAGCGCCAACTGATTTCGCAAATCATAAAAGCGGTTATTGACCGGAGTAGCGGAAAGCATCAGCACTTTCGTTTTTACTCCTGGTTTGATAATACGGCTCATCAGGCGCATATAGCGATTTTCTTTTTCTCCGCCACGACTGTTCGTACCATTACCGTTTCTGAAATTGTGGCTTTCGTCTATAACAACGAGATCATAGTTTCCCCAATTGATGCGGTCAATTGGCAATCCGATCACCGTATTTCCGCTGTCTCTCGACAGATCCGTATGATAAAGGACATCATAACGCAGTCGATCCTTTGCGAGCGGGTTATTGATCAGATTACCCCGATAAGTCATCCAGTTTTCACATAGTTTTTTCGGGCAGAGAACAAGAACATTCTTGTTCCGCCCTTCATAATATTTGATAACAGCAAGCGCAGTAAATGTTTTACCAAGTCCGACGCTGTCTGCAAGAATACACCCATTATACTGTTCCAGCTTATTTATGATTGCAAGAGCGGCATCTTTCTGGAAATTGAACAGTTTATTCCAAATAATGCTTTCCTTAAATCCCGTTGCCTCGTTCGGAAGAACATCCTCCGAAATGTCCTCCAAAAACTCACTGAATATGTTATACAGCGTCATAAAATAAACCAACTCCGGGGAATTCTCCTGATAGACTGCGGAAATCATATCAATAACTTCCTCGGTCACATCCTTCAGTTTTTCTTCGTCATTCCACACAGCATCGAACATACGGAGGAACTCGGTGCTTGCCGGGTTTTCAAAGCGGGTCACCATATTTATAAGGTTATTCCCGCGTTCACAGCCAAGGTCAACGGTAGTAAAGCTGTTCATAGGTGAATATGTATACGTCTCGCCCTCATTAGAAACAAGCATGAAATTGTTCATACCATCTCGGGTCGTGTTGGATTTAAAGCGCACTTTACGGCGCATCCATTCAGCACACTCCTTTGCAACGGCCTTCTGTTTTAGTTCGTTACGAAGACGCACTTCAAACTCGGTTCCGTAGAGGCTTTTCTCCCTTTGTAGACGGGGAATATAAAACTCTCTGTGCTCCTTCGGAGTTTTCTCCGCAACAAATGTGGGCGAGGTGAAAATAAAACGCAATTCATTACAGGTTTCAAGCTGTTGACGAAGCTCCTGGTACGCATATATAGAAAAGCAGGCGGCGGCAATTGAAATACGGCTACCGTGTTGTATTGTCTTTTCAAGATCGTCTTTGACCACCTTAGTTGTATTATTAAATATCTCCACAGGCACACCTCTTTAAGAATTGTAATATCATCGTTTATCTTTCAAAACCAAATATACAAGTGTTAATATTGAATTGTCTTATTGTTCCTCTGTGAATTCTAAAATGTCCTCTACGCGGCAATTCAAAGCATGACAAATATTCTCAACACTCTGCAAAGAGATATATTGCCCTCTCTTCATTCTCGTTATAATATTAGCAGAAAAACCCGCCTGTTCTTGCAAGCTTGTATTTGAAATATTTTTCTCAATCATCAAATGAAATAATTTTTTATAGCTGACGGCCATGTCCGCACCTCTCCTAAGCTACTAATAGCATATCATCAAAATGTGATTTATTCAAGATTTCGTGAATGGATTTCAGCATAGCAATTGGGAATTCATTTCATATGTTCCTATTTTTCGAAACGCGAAAGCGAAGACATGTTCCACAGGGCAAAGCCTATGCAAAAGACGGCGTGACACATCGTCACGCCACCCTCTGCGGCTAAATGGTTACTTGTCACTATTAGCCCTTCCGCTTCACCGTTTTTCAATATTCTCCGTGTCTGCCACGATATATACCGGCCGGTCCTTGAGCTCGGCGAACAGGATCGCGATATACTCGCCGATGATCCCGACGATGACGAACAGCATCGCAAACATGAACGAGATCAGCACGACGATCGTCGCGTAGCCGCTGGGAGCTCCGTACCTCGCCCAGGTGTAGATCGTATAGACCATGACGATGATCCCGAACAGCGCCGCCACGATCCCCGCATAGATGCCGAGTCTTAGCGGCAGGTCGGAAAAGCACAGAAGCGTGTTGACCGCAAACGTGAACAGCTTGTGGATGCTGTATTTGCTCTCCCCGGCAAAGCGCGGTTTCGCCTCGTAAGGGATCGTCGCCCGCGCAAATCCGATGCTCTGGACATACCCGCGCAAAAAGCGCACCTTTTCCCGGTAATTCTTCCGCAGGATATCGGCGGCCTCGCGTCCGACCGCAAAGAAATCGGAGGCGTTGGCGTCGAACTGGACGTCGGAAAGCCGGTTGATCAGCGCATAGAACGCGGAGGAGGTGATGTTTTTCAGAACGCCCGCCGTCCGGTTATGCATACGGACCATGGTGATGACCTCATAGCCTTCCTCGAGCTTACCCACGATCTGCGGGATGCATTCCGGCGGATGCTGCAGATCCGCATCCATGCAGATGATCCCGTCGCCCTTCGCGTAATCGATCCCGGCGATCATAGCCGCCTCATGGCCGAAATTGCGGGAAAAGCTGACGATCTTTACCTTCCGGTCTTCCTCCGCCAGTTTCTTTAAGATCGCCGCCGACCCGTCGGTGCTCCCGTCGTTGATGAAAAGAAGCTCGTAGTCCCACGTCCCGACAAGCCCCCGCAGCACTTCCGTTGTCTCCGCATAATATTCGCGCAGCGCCAGTTCTTCGTTATAAACCGATACAACGACCGACAGCAGTTTATCCATAGATCCTGATCTCCATATCCGAATGCTCCGGGATCCGTTTTTCCTCGGGCGGGAGCTTCCGGTAATCGCCGTACACCTGCTTTAAATAGGCGTCCCAGCCCTCCGGGATATAAAGCTTCGTATCCTCAAACGGTACTTCCAGCACCCGGTCCGTCACGTCCTTCTCGATCTCCACATAGAAATAATCCGGGGCGTAACTCGAATAAAAATAAAGGTGAGTCGGCTTTCCGAGATCCTTCCTGCAAAGTCCCTTCCACATGCGGTAGATCACAGGGAACGGGATCCGTTTTCCGATACCCGAAAGCACGAAAACAAAAGCCTTCATTATGCCTTTATAGTCGGAAAGATCGACCTTCCAGCGGTGTCCCAGCGCCAGCCCGTAAACGACGCAGTGGCAAAGCCTGGTAAGCGGTTTTGTGAGTTTCCCATCCGGCAGCGCGTCGGCGATGAACAGATCCACGCAAAGCCTGCTGATCTTCTCGTCGTAAAACGCCATCTTCCCGGATTCCTCAAATTTACGGCTGTTTTCGTAGATCAGCCGCGGAACGAAATCATAAAAAGCCGTCCCGTCATGGTACTCGTTCGGCTCGACGAACGACATGCCGGGCGGAAGTTCGCGCCGCGCGACCCGCGCAAACTTTTCGTAGTTTTTGCGCGTAAACATCACGTCCACGTCGTCGTCCCATGGGATAAAGCCCTGATGGCGGATCGCCCCCAGGAGCGTTCCGGAATCGAGAGCGTATTGTATTCCGTGTTTCCGGCAGATGCGGTCGATCTCCTTCAACATCTTAAGGTTCACTTCATGGACCCGGCTCAGATCGAATGCCTTTGCGCCGCTTTCCGCCGCCTGATTTGTGCTCACTGTTTCAGTCCCTCTTTTATCACTTTTGCCATATAGTCGATCTTCTCGTCGGTCATGCCCGGATATACGCCCACCCAGAAGGAATCCGACATGATGCGGTCGGTGTTCGTAAGTTCCCCGACAATGCGGTAGCCCTCGCCGCTCGCGCGCATCCCGTCAAAACAGGGATGCTTGATGAGATTGCCCGCGAAGAGCATCCGGGTCTGCACGCCGTGATCCTCGATATAGCGCACCAGGCGTCCGCGGTCCGTCCCCGGCCTGCAGGTGACCAGGAATCCGAACCAGCTCGGTTTTGACCCGGGAGCGGCCTCCGGCAGGATCAGCCTGTCCGCCGTACCGACAAGCGCCGCATAAAGCCGGTCAAAGTTATGGCGGCGTTTCTCCACGAACGACGGGAATTTGTCGAGCTGCGCGCAGCCGATCGCCGCCTGCATGTCCGTCGCCTTTAAGTTGTAGCCGAAATGCGAATACACATATTTATGATCGTAGCCCTTCGGGAGCTCTCCGTACTGCCTGTCGAAGCGGTGCCCGCAGAGATTGTCGTGTCCGGGCGGGCAGGAGCAGTCGCGTCCCCAGTCGCGGAGCGAGCGGATGATCTTATTTAACAGCGGATCGTCGGTGTAAACGGCTCCGCCCTCGCCCATCGTCATGTGATGCGGCGGGTAGAAGCTGGAGGTCCCGATGTCGCCGACCGTGCCGGTCAGTCTTTCCTCGCCGTCGATCGTATAGCGCGATCCCAGAGCGTCGCAGTTGTCCTCGATCAGCCAGAGGTGATGGCGCGTGCAGAAATCCCGGACCGCCTTAAGATCGAACGGATTTCCAAGCGTATGCGCCAGCATGACGGCCTTCGTCCGCGCGGAGACCGCGTGTTCCATCGCGGCCACGTCGATGTTGTACTGCGGGATCGTGACGTCCACGAAGACCGGTACCGCACCGTACTGGATCGCGGGAGCCACGGTCGTCGGGAATCCGGCCGCCACGGTGATGATCTCGTCCCCGCGCTCGATCCGGCGCTCTCCCAGAAGCGGCGAGGTCAGCGCCATAAAAGCGAGCAGATTGGCGGATGAACCGGAATTGACCAGCGAGCAGAAACGCACGCCAAGGTATCCGGCCAGTTTGCGCTCGAACTCCTCGGTATAGCGGCCGGAGGTCAGCCAGAACTCCAGCGCGCTGTCCACCAGGTTTACCATCTCCGCGCTGTCGTAGACACGGGATGCGTAAGGGATCCGGTCCCCCTCCTTAAACTCCTTTTTCCGGCTGTGGAACCGCTCCGCATATTCTGCCGTCAGCGCCAGGATCTCGGCCCGCGCCTGCGCTTCGGTTTTATTTTCAAACATAGCTATCGTCCTTTTCTGTAAGATTCTCCGGCGGGCGCGCTCTTTACCGCGCCGCCCGGTCCGTGCCGAACATGTCGCTGATCTGGCGGTCCATGACGGAGACCGTATCGCCGCCCGCGCCGTAAGTCCTGTACCATTCGACCGACATGGCGACCGCCTCGCGGATGCCGTATCTCGGCCGCCATCCGAAGACCGTTTTGATCTTCGAACAGTCGAGCTTCAGGAAATTGGCCTCGTGCGGACCGCCGTCGCTTTTGTTTTCCCATCTCATACCGTCGCCCCAGGCCGAACAGAACAGATCGACCAGTTCGCCCGTGTGCACGCAGTCCGCGTCGTCCGGGCCGACGTTGTAGTAACCGGCTTTTTCCCTGTCCTCATACTGCTCCTTCGCGATCGCGAGGTATACGGCCAGCGGCTCCAACACATGCTGGAAGGGGCGCGTCGAATACGGGTTCCGCACTGCGATCGTCCCGCCGCTTAAAGCCGCGCGCACGCAGTCCGGAATGATGCGGTCGTTGGCGAAATCGCCGCCGCCGATCACGTTACCCGCGCGGGCCGTCGAGACCGCGCAGCGTCCGTCGTCAAAAAACGCTTTTTTATAGCTGTGAGTCACAAGCTCGGAGCACGATTTGCTGTTGGAATACGGATCGTAGCCGTCGAGCCGGTCGGTCTCGCGGTATCCATACTCCCACTCCATATTTTCATAGACCTTGTCGGTCGTGACGTTCAAAAGCGACCGCACGCACGGAAACAGGCGCGCGCATTCCAGAACGTTCACGGTCCCCATGACGTTCGTCTCATAGGTGTAGACCGGATCTTTATACGAATCGCGCACGATCGGCTGCGCGGCCAAGTGGAACACGATCTCCGGCTGCGCTGCGGAAAACACCTGCTTTAAGCACTTCAGATCGCGGATATCCCCGACGACCGAGTTCATGTTTTTTTCCAGATCCGCCATCGGAAACAGCGCCGGTTCGGTCGGCGGCTCAAGCGCGTAGCCGGTCACCTCGGCCCCCGCGTTCACGAGGATCCGACAGAGCCAGCTCCCCTTAAAGCCGGTGTGGCCGGTCACAAGGACCTTTTTCCCTTTATAAAAATCAAATGTCTCTTTCAGATCCATAATCACTTTCCCCTACTCCCAGATCTTCCACGGGGCTTTCCCGGACTGCCACAACTTTTCAAGCTGTTCGCGCTCGCGCTGGGTATCCATGCAGCGCCAGAAGCCCTCGTGCCGGTACGCCATCAGTTCGCCATCCCTTGCCAGATTGCGTAACGGCCCCTGCTCAAATACCGTCGTATCGCCCTCTATGTAGTCGAATACGCCGGGATTCATCACCATAAATCCGCCGTTGATCAATCCGCCGTCCTCGTCGTTCTTCTCGCGGAACGCGTTGATCATGCCGCCGTCGTCGATATCCAGGACGCCGAAGCGCTGGCCGATGTTGACCGCGGTGATCGTGGCGATCTTTCCGTGTCCTCGGTGGAACCGCTCCAGATCGTTCAAATTGATGTCCGCGACGCCGTCGCCGTAGGTCAGCATGAACGGCTCGTCCCCGACATACTCTTGGATCCGCTTGACACGGCCGCCGGTCATCGTGTTGAGGCCGGTGTCGATCAGCGTCACCTTCCACGGCTCCGAATAATTGTTGTGGACCTTCATCGAATTGTTCGCCAGATCGAAGGTCACATCCGAAGTGTGCAGGAAGTAATCGGCAAAGAATTCCTTTACCACATACTGCTTGTAGCCGAGGCAGATGATAAATTCATTGTAGCCGTACTGCGAATAGTATTTCATGATGTGCCACAAGATCGGTTTCTCCCCGATCTCGACCATCGGCTTCGGTTTCAGATGGCTTTCCTCACTGATCCGCGTTCCGAATCCGCCTGCCAGAATTACAACCTTCATCTCGGTTCCCTCCTATTGGTGTGCTCCGTTTGCGCTCCGTCTGTTCTCTGTCTGTTCTTGTTTGCCCCGCCGGCGCTTTTGCGCCGCGCTCTTAGGGCTGTCCGGGCTTCTTGTCAGTCGAGTTCCGGATCCATGATCTCTTTGTAATAGGGCGCTTCCGTCTCGCGGAAAATGTTCCAGCCGTTCTCCTTGAGCGTCGTGAGCGCCTCCCGGATGCCTTCCTTGCTGTATTCCAGAGAAGCCGACAGCTCCTCATCGGTCAGGTTCTCAAAATCCCATACGTCGATGTGGACGTATTCGTTATGAATGCGGCGATGGATCCCGTTGTAGTATTCCTCGGCCGTCGTGATCACGTTTCCGATCACGAAAACCGCCGCGACCGCGACCGTCAGGCGGTAGACCCGCCTGCGCAGAGCGTCGCCGCCCGTTTTCCCGGATCTCGCGTGCACCGCCTCCGCTTTTTTATACTCTTTTGCCGCCAGGGCGAACGTCAGAAAGATTCCGATGATCCCGATCTGGTACTGCAGCGCGTAGCGCGAACTCATGCCGTAGATGTCCTTCGGGATAAAGATCCAGCGCGTGATCAGCACCATCATATGGTTCATCGCCCCGCCCGCCAGAAGCATCAGCGGAAAGATCGTTTTCTCGGCGATGCGGTAGTAAAAGTTCAGCCACAGCGCCAGGAAATACGTCAGGATGACGAGCAGGCCCAGCAGGCACCAGACCTTTCCGGGGACGAAATCGATCCATCTCGTGATCAGCTCCGTTCCAAGCACCATCGAGGCGAACGATTTCAGGAAAAACTTGATAAAGAACACCGGCTGGGCGATCAGCGTCCCAAGCAGAGGCGCATCGGTAGCGCCCGAATAGTCGTAGACCGCATGCGAATGGCTCCAGAGGTACAGGAGCATCGGCCACGCCGAAAGCCCGGCGAGCAGGATCAGCTGTTTCGCCGAAAGCTCGCAGTAACGCGGGCCGAAACGGGTGACGAACCAGTTGTCCGAACCGCTCCGCTCACGGTAACGGATCAGCGCGTTCCGCATCAGGATAAAGAGATACGAGATCACCAGCGTCACGATATAGATCGCGCAGTAAGGCCCCGCGATAAAAACCGTAATGAGGGCGGGAAGCAGCCCCAGACGGATCAGATCGCCCTTTTTTGCCCTCCCGGCATAGATTCTGTCCAGCACAAGATAATTGTGGTAAAAGCACGCAAACGCCAGGAAATGCACCCATCCCGTTCCGTTATAAAGCATTTCCCACTTGTTGAGGCTGAACATGAACACGACCATCGCCGTATACCACCCGAGGCCGATCCTTTTTTTCCTGCAGTACGACGCGATAAGGAGCGCCGAGAGCCCGAAACCGAGGACGCCCATGACGCGGTCGAACGTTACGCTGTAGCCGAAAAGCATCACGTTGATCCCGCGCTCCAGATAATTGATCGGAATGCGCGTCAGCAGATCGGCGACAAAAAACTTCTTCGGATCCCATACATCCGGGAGATAGGAATTGATCAGCCGGATATAATCCGAATAGATGATATCGATCGTCGCCCGATGGAGATAGGCCAGATAAAACAGGACGCCTAAGACCGGAAGCCCCATATAAACATATTTCCTGTATTTCTTCATCCAAGTCCTCCGTAAACGGTAAACTCAGGGAAAGTATATCAGACTTCCGCCTGTTTTTCCACCGTTTTCGCCTGTTTGCGCGGTCTTCTGCGTCTCCTGCTCTTCTTTTTCGCAGCCTGCTTCTTCCGGGCGTTCTCCGCCTCTTCGGAAGTTCCGGGTGCTGCCTGCGCGTTCTGCTGTCCTGCCGGGACGGAAGGTCCCGCGCTCTGCTGCGGTGCGTTCTGTTGCGGCACGTTTTGCTGCGGCGCGCTCTGCTTCTGCGCATTTTGCTGCTCCGCGGCCTTTCTCGCGCGCTCTTCTTTGCGTTTCCGCGCCTCTTCCTGGCGCTGCATTTCAGCGAGACGGCGTTCCTCTTTGCGCTTCCGCGCTTCTTCCTGGCGTTTCTGCTCCGCAAGGCGGCGTTCCTCCTTGCGCTTCCGCGCCTCCTCCTGGCGTTTCTGTTCCGCGAGGCGGCGCTCCTCCTTGAGTCTCCGCGCCTCCTCCTGACACTGCATTTCAGCGAGACGGCGTTCTTCCTTTAACCGTCTGGCTTCCTCCTGCTGCTCCCGGGTCAGTTTTCCGCTCTTTGAGGCGGTCTGATTCCCGCCGGCGGACTGATCCTTCCGGGTCTGCCGGTTTTTCCCGGCGGACTGGTTTTTCTGCGCCTGCTTATCCTTTGCGGCAAGCTGGCTCTTTTTTGCCTGCTGGTCTTTTCCGGCAGGCTGATTCTTTTTCGCCTGTTGGTCCTTTCCGTCGGTCCCGGCCTTCGCCGTCTTTACCGACGGCTGGCTTTTGGCGACCGTCGGGCTTTTGGCGGCTGCTTTTTTATGTCCGCCCTGTTTCTGCTGTCCGTTCGGATGATTCTGCCTTGCGTTCTGACGCCTGGCATTCTGGCGTCGCGCGACGTCCTGTCCGCGCTGCCTGATCGGATGGCTCTCCGAGAGGATCTTCAGAAGATCTTCCAGATACCGGTACTGGTTCCACGCCTCCTCCTTCGAGGAATAGTTTTCATGGACCGCTCTGTTTCCAATCAGCCTGATCTCGTTCAGTTCCCATTTCGCCACCCGGTCCAGGTAGCCCTTTTCGTCCAGCCACCAGCCAAACTGCTGGTAGGTCATGATATTTTTCTTTCCGCGTCCCCGGTTTTTGTTCCGTCCGCCGTTCGCCTGCGCGAGTCTCGCGTTTGCGACCGCCTGCGCCGTATTGTCGAGCTGGATCCCGTTAAGCTCCGCGACCAGATTCAGGAGCATTTCCAGATTCTGGCGTCCCTTCACCATGGCGGCGTTATACTCGCCGCGGCGGAGCCACTGTTTTTCCTTCTTCATCTCACGCCGGACCGGTCCGAGATAGACGGCGCGCTTTAACACCTTGAACCAGAGCAAAGCAAGCGCCGCCGCAACGGCCAGCGCGGCAAAAACCCAAAGGACAACATGTTCCTGTCCTTGCATTTATCTCATTCTCTCCTCAGTCGTCTGACACGATCTTAACGATCATCGCCAGATTTTCCTCGCCTCTCGTCTCCTTCGCGTCCCTCACATGGAAATTGCAGGAGAATTCGACGGAAATCATCTGATAGGGAGCCGCGGGGATCTCATAATACATGAGGTTGTCCGTAAAGATCAGATCCGGCATCGTTTTGCCGTTCACCCTGATCCGGCAGATCTCGTTCCCCGTGATCGCCCCCGGATAGTAGCAGCTTAAAACTACCCGGTCCGTCTCTTTATTCAGAAAGACGATTTTTGCATTTTCGTCGATCCAGCCGTCCTCGTAGCTGCCGTACGCGAGGTTGAACCGCTGTTTTTTCACAAAATCGGTCACATCCAGATAGGCGTTGTGTTCGGGGTCCTCCGCCAGGATCAGGATGCCGTCGCCGATCTCCTTAAAATCAAAATCACTGTCGATAAACAGAAGGCGCGCATCATCCGCCTTGCCTTCGCTGTCGTATACATGCAGGAACGTGTCCGCCGTAAATTCGTCCAGACCGTAGGTATTGCCGATGATGTAGACCTGTTTGTCAAAAATATCGTCGCCGTACTTTCCGACCGTCTGCTCGGCCAGCGAATTATAGCGCAGCTGGTTCGGCCAGAAATACAGATTGTCCCAATGGCTGCGGTAATACGTCTCGGTCTGGAACATCAGGGCCACATAGGCGAACACCAGAACGCCCCCGTATCCCATGACCTGCGACATATACGCCAGAAACAGCAGCGCCGCCGCATAGACGACGTAGACCCAGCGCATCTCCACCCGGATCGTCACGCTCGAAGACCCGATGCACAGCGCGATAAACGCCAAAAACAGCAGCGAGTTCTTCAGATGCGCAAAGAACCGGCTGCGGTCGAAGATCAGGACGCAGACGATAAAGCAGAGCACCGAAACTCCCAGGACAACGTTGGAAGCCAGGATCAGATTCTGAATGTTCTCCGGCGAATCCGCAAACGGAAGCACGCAGAGATAGTCCGGGCCGGAATTGCGCCCGAACACAAAGGCCACCTGCTCCCACGCGTGGGCAATGGCATCTTCCATCAGAAACGTATCGGCGACGTCGGTCCCGCCGGTCCCCGCGGGAGACAGCGTCCCGATCGTGACCAGGCGGATCCCCTGGATCAGCAGAAAAACGCCGATGCTTACCAGAAACAGGATCCACTTCGGCAGTTTTTTCTCCTGCGCGGCCGCGCGGACCGCAGATCTTTCCGCGGACTGCGCGTAAACGGCGTCCGCGGTCCTCATCGCCGGACGGTTCGTGCGGGAACGGCTCCTGCCCTGATCCGGCCGGATCCCCGCGGAGGGATCGGACTCCGCCCGGGGTTCTCCCTGTAAGGCCGGTTTTCTGCGCGGCCGTTTTTCGACGCTTCCCATGATCAGCGCAAGAAGCAGGACCGGGCCGAGGACCATGTAGCGCTCATGGATAAAGCTGGCCGCAAAGTACAAGAGGCAGGCCAGGAAATAGGAAGCGGTGTCGCGCCCGTTCACATAGCGGTACAGGAACCAGAGGATCCCTATGGCGGCCCAGAGTCCGAGGCTTTCCATCAGACCGTACATCTGGCCGATCTGATAGTACGCGAGCCGGGAGATCAGATAGGCGAAGGCCAGCGACAGGCTGATGAATTTCCGCTTTCCGCTCAGATTCACCGCGATCCGGTAGACCGAAAAAGCGATCAGCGCGTTGACGACGATGTTGAACGGCACGATAAGGGATATGTGGTTTCCGAGCAGAAGAAGCTCGAGCCACGCGGCAAGGTAAAATATAAAACGGAAACGCGTCGATCCGACCGGGAACACAAACTCCCCGAAAGACTGCTCCCCGTAGCAGGACCAAAGATACAGATCGTCCATGTAAAGCCCTTTGATCTCCGTCCCGACATTGACGACAAAGCCGAATCCAAGCAGAACGGCAAAGATCAAAAGACCTTCTTTTCTCTTGTCAAACTCCTGAGCGATCCTGTCTCGTATTTCCATCGGTACCTCTCACTGTCTTCTCTCAAACATCCTGTAATACTGTAACAGGCGAAAATCATGCAGTTCCGGGAGCAGGTCCATGTCCGTCCCGAAAACGCCGTCGAACCGGCCGTTTCGGTCCAGAACTCCCATTGCGTGCACGGCGGCGTAGCGCTCTCTGACCCGTTCAAGCTGCATCCTGAACCCATCCGGCTCGATCCCCGCTTCGCCGAGGACCACGTTCCCAAGCATGAAGGCGCTCATCTCTCCGGCGTCCTCCGCCTCCCGGTCGTAATTGGTCCAGATGAGGTACGGCGTTACAAAGGAATTCAGCTTGAGCCGGTCCGGCACTTCGCTCCAGCGCGAACCGTACAGCGCCTCGAAGAACGGCGTCTCCACGCTCGGCTGATGGTCCCCGAACAGAACGACCATCGTCGGTTCCTCCAGTGTGCTGCAGAAGTCGAGCAGATACTTTAACGCCTCATCCGATATGCGCATAAGCGTGAGGTACTGATCCGCCTTCGGATACTGTCCCTCGCACGGCTTTCCGTTCAGTTCCGTCACATGGACCGTCGCGTCGAGGCCGCCCACCTCATATCCGCCGTGATTCTGCATCGTCACGTTGAACACGAAGAGCTTTTCTCCGGGTCCCTTTTCCCGGATCAGACGGATGATCCCGTCGTAATCCGCCCGGTCGCTCATATAGCCGCGCAGGAGCCCCGATCCGGCCCCATCCGCCGCTTCCCCGTAATACTCTGCATCGAGGAACTCGTCGAACCCGAGATCCGCATACGCCTCGGTGCGGTTCCAGTTATAGCCAGGGAACGGGTGCATGGCGACGGTACGGTAGCCGTTCTCTCCGAAGATCCGGGCCAGAGAATCGTCGCCTTCTCTCGTGTAGAACTGGTACGGGATGCTGCCCTGCGGAACGAATGCGCAGGCATTTCCGGTCAGAAATTCGTACTCGCTGTTCGCCGTCATCGCCCCGAACACCGGGACATACAGCCGGCCCTTTTGGACGTTTTTGCTTCCGTCGAGGCTGTCGAAAAACGTCAGGAATTCTTCATCCGTCCCGAACGATCTGCCATCTGTCAGCCCGTTATAAAGGCGCAGATCGGAAAAGCTTTCGTTCATGATGCAGATCACGTTCTCCGGAACCGTCCGCCCGCTTCCCATATCCTCCGCCGATCCGCCGTGTTCCGTCTTTCCGTGCGGTCCGCTCTCCGTCTCCGTTTCGGCAAGCAGCGCTTCCGCCGCCTCCTTTGAATATCCGGCCGGTTTGTCCGGAAACGGGGTCTTTAGAGAAAGCACGGTCGAAAGGAGAAATCCCTCCTTTTCGAAGCTGACGATCGGGTCCCACATATGCACGTCCAGCTTAAGAGCGGGCGAGAGCACGCAGAACAGCAGCGCGGCAAACGCGGTACTGCACGCGGCCCACAGGGCAACCGCTCCGATACGCGGACCGCGGAACATGAGCGGAAACTTCCACGACAGTGCGCCCGCGCACACCGCAAGCAGGAATGTGACGGCCAGCCGCGGCGTGACCGCAAAGTTGTAATTGGCCGATACGGTGAGCGCCGTCCGGAGCGCAAGGACGTCCCAGATCATGATCGGCCGCTCGCGAAAGCTGATGACAAAGTACTCTGCGGTTGCCAGCACATAGATAAGAAGCGTCAGGACCGGCCACGCGTACTTCGTACTCCCAAAAAGTGCCAGCAGGCCGAGATACAGGAGGTAATAGACGGCCGCGTTCAGAATCAGACCCGCCGGGGTGAGCCGCAGGAGATTCCCCGTGACGCTCTCCGCGATCACAAGCAGGAACAGGGGAACAAGCGCGGTCAGGATCCGCCAAAAAGACCGCCCGCTGCGTTCCGTCTGATCACCGCTCATAAAAACGCGCTTCCAGCATCAGGCAGAGCGTATGATAGATGGGAAGGTGCAATTCCTGGATCCTGTAGGTCTCCTGCTCCGGCACAACGATCGAAGCGTCGGCAAACTCCGCCAGTTTTCCGCCGCTTTTTCCCGTCAGCCCGACGACCTTCATGCCCTTTGCCCGGGCCGTCACCGCCGCGTACATGACGTTCTCGGCGTTTCCCGAGGTGCTGATCCCCAGGAAGACATCGCCCGGCTTTCCGTAGCCGCAGACCTGCTGCGCGTAGGAAAGCATACCGTCCACGTCGTTCGCGAAGGCCGAGGACAGCGCCGCGTGGTTCGTGAGCGCGATCGCCGGGAGTCCTCCCTGCAGTTTTTCAGCCAGCTCCGCCCCGCGCACAGGATCCGCTGCCGCAAGAGCTTCCCTCATCTCTCCGGAAAGCGGACGCCGCATGACGAATCCTTTCATGAGTTCGCCCACGATGTGTTCGGAATCGGCCGCGCTTCCGCCGTTTCCGGCGATCAGGAGCTTGCCGCCCGCCGCGTAGCACTGTTCCATGATCTCATAAACTTTCCGGATGTCGTCCTTGATCCCCGCAAGAACGGGATAGCGTTCGATCAGTTCGTTTAACATTCTCCGCTCCTTAAATAAATACATTGACAAGGCCCAGCGCAAATCCGATCACGGCTCCGAGAGCCACTACCGCGTCCAGCTCCTTTTTCATGACCGAAAGCACCAGCCGTTCGACCTCCAGCATGTCCATCTCGTTGATTTTTTTCTCGATCATCGCGCTAAGGTCCAGACGCCGTAAGGCCGCCCCGAGCTTTTTGTGCACCAGCGCCGCGTACGCATCCCAGAGGATCGTATCGAGCGGCAGGCCGCAGTCGTCGATCTTTCCCACCAGGGCGCCCACTTTCATCTCCATGAACGCCTCGCACTCCGACTCGACCCGCGGTCCGATGAGCTCCCCGGCATGTCCTTCCAGATAGAGGTTGACCTCGTCGCAGATCGTGTCGCGGATCAGGTTCAGCATGTTGTCGCCGATGACAAACGAGATCAGTCCGCCGTGTATCCGCTCCCGCACGGCTCTCGCGGCCTCGTCGGCGATCAGGCCGCCGACATCCGCCTCCAGCAGCCGCGCCACAAAGCGGTCCGTCAGAGACGCGGTAAGGTTCGTCATCCCCGTCTCATAAAACGGTTCGTCGATCACTTCCAGAAGGAGCTCTCGCAGCGTGAGCTCGTTTTTGCGGTTCGCGTAAAGGAACAGGCGGATCTTTTCCTTCAGGCGTTTCTCGACGGCAGGCGAAAGCAGGGTCTCCGTGAAGGATTCCTCGGTCAGAAGCGACTCTCCGACCGCCGCGCCGACCGCCTTCGCAAGGCGCGTCCTTCCGCGCGGGATGATGCCCGGCGTAAACGGCAGCGTAAACGAGCCGATCCGGATCGGATTCAGCGGTCTGAACAGCATCTTCACGGCGATGTAGTTGGTGAAACAGCCGATGACAGCTCCGATGACCGGCCCCGCCAGCAGGTGAACATTCATGTCGTTGCCCTCCTTTGGTTATTCTACCATTTATGGGAGTAAATCGCAAGGCTGAAATCGACTGATCTTTCCCCAAACGTCAAAGGACGCCGCTCGGTCATCTGTCTCCGATGAACCTGCGGCGTCCTCTCTGTGATCCTGATTCGTTTTCGATTACTTAAGGGTGACTTTTGCGCCCTCAGCCTCGAGTTTCGTCTTAACGTCGTTCGCTTCGTCCTTGGAAACGCCGGCTTTGACGACCTTCGGAGCACCGTCGACAACGTCCTTGGCCTCTTTCAGACCAAGACCGGTGACTTCACGGACGACCTTGATGACTTTGACCTTGTTCGGGCCGACCTCGGTCAGCTCAACGTCAAACTCGGTCTTCTCCTCCTCAGCCGGAGCAGCCGCCGCGCCTGCTGCAGCAACAACAACGCCCGCCGCCGCGGATACGCCGAACTCTTCCTCGCATGCCTTTACCAGTTCGTTTAACTCTAATACGGATAATTCCTTGATAGCCTCGATAAACTCAGCAGTTGTTAACTTTGCCATTACTTTTACCTCCATTGATTATTTGATCTCTGATTTGCTTTTTGCTACGCGGCCGTCATCCGTTCAGGCCGCTCTTTCGTTCTTACGCCTCCGCGGGAGCTGCTTCCGCCGGCTCTCCCTTGGACTCCGCGATCTGATTGATAACGCGGGCGAAGTTTGCGATCGGGGACTGCATGCTTCCAAGCAGTCTGCCCAGAAGGACTTCGCGGGACGGGATCGTTGCGATCACGTTGATCCCCTTGGCATCATAGTAGGTTCCCTCTACTACGCCGCCCTTTAATTCGAGCTTGTCGGCCGTCTTCGCGAACTCCGCAAGAACTCTTGCCGGAGCCGTAGCGTCTTCCTTCGATACGGCCAGAGCGGTCGGTCCTTCGAGATTCGGATCGAGCGCTTCAAACTCGGTCCCCTTCGCAGCGAAGCGGATCATGGTATTCTTATATACCTTATAAGTAATACCGGCTTCTCTGAGCTGTTTGCGCAGCGCTGTATCCTGCTCGACAGTCAGTCCGCGGTAGTCAACGGCAACCGCAGATTTCGCTCCGTTGAAAAGTTCGGCAATCTCGGCCACGACCGGCTGCTTTAATTCAACTTTTGCCATGAATGGTTTACCTCCTGTCTTATTTTCCGTATTGAAATGCTGAGGTAAAAAAACCTCCCTGTCCAAAGACAGAGAGGTTTCAACAATTCTCGTTTGAGTTTTGTATGTTCCTCGGCAGGCGTTTGAACCTTACGCCTTACGGCACCTGCTGTCTTCGGCATTCAATACTCGAGTACTTTAACATAATCTATTCGGATTGTCAATCATTTTTTCCGGACCGTCAGTTCAGGAGCTTCGCAACGTTCAGCTTAACGCTCGGGCCCATCGTGGAAGTAAGGATGACGCTCTTTAAGTAAGCGCCCTTCACGGTGCTCGGTCTGGCTTTGATGATCGCATCCATCAGCGTCTGGAAGTTGTCCGCCAACTGTTCTTCTGTGAAAGAAGCTTTACCCACTGGCACATGGATGATGTTTGTCTTGTCGAGTCTGTACTCGATCTTACCTGCTTTGATATCGCTGATCGCCTTTGTGATATCCATCGTTACGGTACCGGCCTTCGGGTTCGGCATTAAGCCCTTCGGTCCGAGAACGCGGCCGAGACGTCCGACAACGCCCATCATATCCGGCGTCGCGACGACAACGTCAAAATCAAGCCAGCCTTCGTTCTGGATCTTCGGGATCAGTTCCTCGGCTCCGACATAATCGGCGCCCGCAGCCTGAGCCTCGTCGGCCTTCGCACCCTTTGCGAATACAAGGATACGGACGGTCTTGCCGGTTCCGTGCGGCAGAACAACGGCGCCGCGGATCTGCTGGTCCGCATGACGTCCGTCGCAGCCCGTTCTGAGATGAGCCTCGATCGTCTCATCGAACTTTGCAACGGCGGTTTTCTTTACAAGGGCGATGGCGTCTGCCATGTCATAAAGAGTAGTGCGGTCGATAGCTTTTGCCGCCTCTACATATCTTTTTCCTCTTTTCATTCTAAATAACCTCCTGTGGTAATGTCGGGAGTTCTCCCTCCCACTCGATTTTATAGGGGTATGTCCGCTTCGCCTTTCAGCTCGCGTTTATCTAGTGCTTTCAGTCTTCCACTACGATACCCATGGATCTCGCGGTTCCCGCGATCATGCTGGTTGCGGCCTCGATGCTTGCTGCGTTCAGATCGGGCATTTTGAGCTCGGCGATCTTCTGGACTTCGGCGCGCTTTAAGGTAGCGACCTTCGCCTTGTTCGGGGTAGCGGAACCGGACTTGATCTTCGCGGCTTTCTTTAACAGAACGGCCGCCGGCGGAGTCTTGGTGATGAAGCTGAAGCTTCTGTCCGCATACACGGTGATAACGACCGGGATGATCATGTCGCCCTGGTCTGCGGTCCTGGCGTTGAATTCCTTCGTGAACTGCACGATGTTGACGCCATGCTGACCGAGCGCCGGACCTACCGGCGGAGCCGGCGTAGCCTTCCCGGCCGGGATCTGCAATTTAATGTAACCAGTTACTTTTTTTGCCATGTCAGGCACCTCCTAAAAATGTGGTATTGTCGGGAGTTCTCCCTCCCACGCTCCTGCACGCCCGCCGCAGGCGGACGGTTGCAAACTTAATTGATCTTTTTGATCTCTGCGAAACTCAGCTCGACCGGGGTCTCCCGACCGAACATCTCGACGTTGATGGTGACGGACTGTCTGGATTCGTTTACGGTCTTCACAACGCCGACCGTATCCTTCCACGCGCCGGAGGTAACGACGACCGTATCTCCCGCGGCGAAGGCAACGACCACGCTGCCCGCCTTGAATCCGAGGTTCCCCATTTCTTCCTCTGTCAGAGGCACCGGCTTAGAACCCGGTCCTACGAACCCAGTTACGCCTCTCGTATTCCGGACCACATACCAGGTATCGTCGTTCATGATCATGTTGATCAGCACATAGCCCGGGAACATCTTTCTTTCAACTGTTTTCTGGACTCCGTTCTTCAGCTCAACGACATTTTCAAGGGGAACGGAAACCTCGAGGATCTGTTCCTGAAGTCCCCGGTTCTCGATCGTTTTTTCAATATCGACCTTTACCTTATTCTCGTAACCGGAATAAGTGTGTACAACATACCATTGCGCTTCTGACATCTGCTCACCTCATCCTCAACCTATCACGATATTCAGGCCGAACTTAATAATCAGGTCAAGGACCGAGATCATGACTCCCAGAAGGACCATCGAAACGACCACGACAACCGACTGCTTTTTCAGAGTCTCGCTGTCCGGCCAGATAATCTTCCTGAATTCTGACTTCAGGCCTTTAATAAAGTCCTTTTTTTCTCCCATAACTTCACGTCCCTTTGCAAACCGGATTATTTTGTTTCTTTGTGAACCGTATGTCTCTTACAAAATCTGCAGTACTTCTTGGTCTCCATGCGATCCGGATGAGCCTTCTTATCCTTCGTCACATTGTAGTTGCGCTGCTTGCATTCTGTACATGCCAGTGTGATCCTTGTGCGCACGACTTCCACCTCCGTTTATTCTTTTCGGGCGGCCTTTCTTTTACTGCCCCGCTATCGAATTTTGAGCAATAAAAAAAAAGACCTTCATCTTCCATTCGCTCGACCATTGTAACATAAGAACCACGCTCCGTCAAGCATTTTCCGGCCTGAAACAGCAGATTTTTGCACATTTTCGGGACTTTGGCGCGTATTTTTTCACTCTGCCGAGCATTTTACGCCGGGACCCGCGCTTTTCTCCGTATCACGCACGGTGCTCCGGATATGCGCGCGGTATTCCGGTCATGCGCTCATGATTCCATGGCCGCGAGTCCATGGTACTCCGGTCATGCGCTCTCTCCTTACGTCATGAGCTGCATGTTGACGATCCCCAGCTTCCGTCCGAACTTCTCGCCGACTTCCCGCATGGTCCCGCAGAAAGCAAACCCAAACTCCTCGTGCAGACGGATGCTCGCATCGTTTCCCTCCGTGATGACGGATATGACCGTATGGATGTCGTCTCTTCGCTTCGCCTCGTCCAAAATCGCCCTCATCAGGGCATGGGCGATTCCCTGCCTGCGGCACTCCGGCGCGACATAGACCGACAGCTCGACCGTAGCCGCATACGCCTCCTTTTCGCGGTACTGCGAAAGGCTGGCATAACCGGCCGCCCGGCCGTTTACCTCGGCGACGATCAGCGGGTGGTTGTCGACATTGTGCGCCCGAAACCACTCCATGCGCTCCTCCATTGTCCGCGGATGCAGGTCGAAAGTCGCCACTCCGTTCTCCACCTCGTAATTGTAGATCTCCAGCAGCCGTTCCATATCGCCGGTCTCGGCCGTGCGGATCGTCAGTCCATCCATCCTGTTTTCCTCCTGTTCTTTCACGGGCGCAACGCGTTCCGGTATCCCGGCTAATCCCAGGCCCGCAGCCGCTGGGATCAGCGCCCGCCCGTTATGCAGATCACGGCAAAATACACCTTTCCGATCCCGGCCTTCATAAGAGCGCGGGTACACGCCTCGACCGTGCTGCCGGTCGTGTAGATATCGTCGGTCAGAAGCACGGTGCGGATCCCATCCGGGATCTTTCCCGCCCGGATCGCGCCCGACAGGTTCTTCATCCGCTCCCGCGCCGTAAGATCCTTCTGCGGCTGCGTTTTCCGGTCGCGGACCAGCAGATCCGGCATGACCGGAACGCCGAGCCGTTCCCCCAGGATCCGGGCCAGGACCTCGGCCTGATTGAATCCGCGCTGCCGCCTCCGCGACGAATGGAGCGGGACCGGCACGATCGCATCCGCGTTCATGCGGCGGATCGTCTTTTCATGGCGGGCGGCAAGCGCCGCGCCGTAAAAATCCAGATATTCCCGCTTGTTTGAATATTTGATGCGGGCCATCGAGCGCCGCGCGGTCTCGTCATAGTTGAGCAGAGCGACTCCGTACTCGAAGCTGCGACCGCGCCGGATACAGTCCGCGCAGTATTCCACGGCGGCGTCTATGATCTCCTTTCCGCACTTCTTGCAGACCGGCGGCCGCACGGGCGACAGCCGTCCGAAACACCCGGGGCAGATCAGCCGTCCCGGCGGTTTTACGATGCCGTCGCAGACCGGACAGCGGCGCGGAAAAAAGATGCCGATAAGCGATTCTCTGTTCATAAACCTCTGGGTCGGGCGCCGTCAGACGTCGATCTCAAGTATGCGGTCCCGCAGGCCCGAATACCGTTTCTGCTCGGTCCCGTTGTCCACCATGGCCTGGAACATCTCGGGAAGCCCCACCAGGCAGACGCACTTTTTCGCGCGGGTGACCGCCGTATAGAGCAGGTTGCGCGTCATCAGCATGCGCGGACCGGGATAGACCGGGATCACGACAGCCGGATACTCGCTCCCCTGCGATTTGTGGATCGTGATCGCGTACGCCAGCTCGAGCTCGTCCAGTTGTTTAAAGTCATAACCGACCGTGCGTCCCTCTTCGAACTCCACCTCGACCGTCTCGGAGAAGTGGTCGATATCCCGGATAACGCCGATGTCGCCGTTAAAGACGCCCTCGCCCTTTTCGACCGGGATCCCGTAGCGGTTCCGGATCTCCCATTCGATCTGGTAGTCGTTCCGGATCTGCATGACCTTGTCGCCGGTGCGGAAGATCATCCCGCCCGATTCCTTCTCCGGTTTGTCCGGCGACGGGGGATTGAACCGTTCCTGCAGAACGCGGTTCAGCTGCTCCACGCCGAGCACTCCCTTGCGCATCGGCGTCATGATCTGGATCTCCGAGGCGTCGGCCCCGACGTAATCCGGCAGCTTTTCCCGCACCAGCACCATCATGTCCTTTACGATGTCCGCCGGGTTCTCCCTGCGGATAAAGAGGAAGTCGCGGCTCTTTTTGCTGAGCGGGACCGCCTCTCCGGCGTTGATCTTATGCGCGTTGACGATGATGTCGCTGAGGGCGGCCTGCCGGAAGATCCGGGTCAGCCGGACGACCGGATACCGTTCCGACCCGATCACGTCGCGCAGTACGTTTCCCGGCCCCACGCTCGGGAGCTGGTTCACGTCGCCCACCAGGATCAGGCGCGTTCCCACGTTGACCGCTTTTAAGAGCGCGTGCATCAGGCTGATATCGACCATGGACATCTCGTCGATGATGATGACATCCGCGTCGAGCGGGTTCGTCTCGTTGCGCTCAAAGTGCATCCCCTCGAGGCGGTTGTCGTTTCCGGGCACGGCCGCGCCGTCCTGCGCGGGGATCCCGGTGATCTCCAACAGGCGGTGGATCGTGCACGCCTCCTGGCCGGTGGCCTCCGTCATGCGTTTTGCGGCCCTGCCGGTGGGTGCGGCAAGCCGGATCTCCATCCCCTCCTGCTCAAAATAGCGGATAATGGTGTTGATCGTCGTGGTCTTGCCGGTGCCGGGGCCGCCGGTGATGATCAGAAGGCCGTGGTTTACCGCCTCCATGACCGCTTTTTCCTGCAGTCCGTCCAGCTCGAGTTTTTCCTGCGCCAGGATCTTCTCCAGCCGTTCCCTGATCTGTGTTTCCGGAACGGAACCGCGGACGTTGAGATCGTGCAGCATACGCGCGGTGTTCAGTTCCATGTAAAAAAACTGCGCCGGGTAGACGATGCGCCCGCCGTCCTTTTCCTTCACCACCAGTTTCCGCTCCATCTGCAGATCCATCAGGTGTTTTTCCATGTGCTCCGGCTCCACGCCGAGGAGCTCCGAGGCGTTCGCAAAAAGCACGTCCTCCGGAAGATATGTATGGCCGTTTCCGGCCGCCTGAAGGAGCGTATAGAAAAGGCCGCTCCGGATCCGGTAATCGGAATCGGTAAAGATCCCGACCTTAGCCGCGATCTCGTCGGCGATCTTGAACCCGACGCCCTGGATGTCGTCGGCCAGGCGGTACGGGTTCTCCTGTATGACCGAGTAGAGACGGCTGCCGTAATAATTGTAGATCTTTAAGGCCAGGTTCATCGTGATCCCGTACTGCTGGAGGAACAGCATGGCCTGGCGCATATCGCGCTTTTCCTCCACCTGCGCGCAGATCTGCATCGCCATGCGCTCGCTGATCCCCTTGACCTCGGAAAGGCGCTCCGGCTCTTCCTCCATGATGCGGAACGTGTCGACCTTGAATTTTTTTACGATCCTTTTAGCCAAAGCAGCTCCGATGCCTTTGATCGCACCGGAGCCGAGATACCGTTCAATCGCCAGCGTGTCCTCGGGAGCTTTGATCTCATAGCTCTCGACCGCCAGCTGTTCGCCGTAGACTGAATGTTCCACCATGCGCCCGGTCGCCTCGATCCGCTCTCCCTCGCCGATGTAGGGAAACGTCCCGACCAGAATGTATTCTTCGCGCCCGTCCGTTACGCTCAGGACGGAGTAGCCATTCTCTTCATTGCGAAACTTTATTTTTTCAACATAGCCTGTTACAGTCGCCATATTTCTATCTGTCCAAATCTCTCCCGCCGTGGGCATACTCCACGAATTTCCCCGTTCCGATCGCCACCGCCGTAAGCGGTTCCTCGGCGATCATCGTGGTGATCCCGGTCTTTTCCTCGATCAAAGCGTCAAGTCCGGAGATCAGGGCGCCGCCGCCCGTAAGGACGATCCCGCGGTCGTAGATATCCGCCGCCAGTTCCGGAGGCGTTCTCTCGAGAACGTTGTGGACCGCGTCCACGATCTGCATCGCGGGCTCCTGGAGCGCCTCCAGCGTCTCGTCGGAAGTCACGATGATCGTCTTCGGAAGTCCCGTGACAAGGTTCCTTCCGCGCACTTCCATCGTAACCAGCTCCGGCCGGCGGTACGCCGCGCCGATGTTGATCTTGATCTCTTCCGCAGTTCTCTCGCCGATCAGAAGGTTGTGTTTCTTTCTCATATAGCGCACCAGCGCCTCGTCGAAATCGTCGCCCGCCGTCTTGATCGACGCGCTGACGACCGGCCCGCCCAGCGAGATGACCGCGATGTCCGCGGTCCCGCCGCCGATATCGACGATCATGTTTCCGCACGCCTTGGAGATATCGATCCCCGCTCCGATCGCGGCCGCGACCGGCTCCTCGATCGTATACACGTCGCGCGCGCCCGCCGCGTAGGTCGCGTCCTCCACCGCCTTGCGCTCGACTTCCGTCGCGCCGCTCGGGATACAGACCGCGATCCGCGGTTTGCGGAGCGTCCTCTTTCCGACCGCCTTCTCGATAAAATATTTGAGCATTTTTTCCGTGACCGTATAGTCGGAGATCACGCCCTTGCGCAGCGGCCGGACCGCAACGATGTTTCCCGGCGTGCGCCCGATCATCAGGCGGGCCTCCTCCCCGAACGTGATCACCTTCCCGCTTTCCCGGTCAAGCGCCACGACGGACGGTTCCTTCAGAACGACTCCTCTTCCTTTGATATATACAAGAATACTCGCAGTACCCAAGTCAATTCCAATGTCGTTCGACATCATCATTGCCGTTTTCCTCCTGTTTCTTCTCAAATTCGCATCTATGTTCTCTTATCCAGTATACCCATTTTTTTGCTGTGCGAAGCGATCCGTGCATCACAGGGGTAAAAATGCGTCCGACCCCATTATCATTATATACAAATTCGCACGTTTTTTAAAGTGTTTTTTTCAAAAACAGGAAAATGGCGAAAATGCCGGGGCAAAAGCAGAGAAACGCTTAAGAGCCGGTCCTGCTTTGGAAACCGGCTCTCAAGCGTCTTTGTCATATGTTAAGGAGGTTTATGATTCCGATGTTATGAAACGACCTGCGGTCTGGAGGTATCCCAGGCGCCGCTCGCGTCTACCCAGTATCCGTCCGGTGTGAGGCAGTCGGCAGCCATTACGCCGCCCTCGCCGAGGTAGTAATAGACGCCGTCGACGATCTCCCACTTCTTCTCGGAACGGTATCCGCCCGCATTGAACCAGTACCATGCGCCGTTTATGCAGACCCACTGGCTGTACGGCCATGAACCGTCGAGCCGTTTCCACCAGGTGCCGGTGTTGTCGGTCTGCCACTGTCCTCCGGGAGCCTCTGTGGAGATCGATCCGCGGTTATGCTGGGCGGAATCGGTGCTGCCTGTACTGCTGCTGTTCGTACTGCTGCTGTCGCTTCCCTTGTATTCCTCGGTCGTCCGCTGCGCGTAGATAGCCGCGGCCTCTTCGGCCGTGACGGACTGTTCACGCGAACGCACCCAGTCGCCCTCGTTGGAGCTGTTGAGCACCGCACGGACGCGGAAGGTATATTCGCCCGCGCCTCTCTTGAAGTACGCCGAGAGGTCGTAGGTGTTGTTGGTCGTCGTGATGGGCTCCGAGGCGGTCAGATCCGATCCGTCGCGGTAGACCTTGACCTGGTACTTCTTTGCGTAGTCGTTGTAGTCCCAGTAGGCGACGCCGCGGTTGTAGTCATCCCAGCCGAGGCTCTCCTCGTCGATATCGAGGCTGAAATCGTCATCCAGCGTGACCGCGGATTCCGAGACCTCCGGCAGGGTGATGCTGACCGTGACCTTTTTGCTGCTGCGGTTTACGGACGTTACCTCGCCCTGATCGTCCGAAATGTAGACGTCATCCTTGCCCAGACCGGACATGAAGCGGTAATCTTCCTGCGCCTCCACGACGATCCTAAGCTTCGGCTTGCTGTCGCTGTCCCAGCCGCTGCTCGGCACGTTCGTTACGGTATAGCTGGTAACGTCGCAGCCGTCCGTCTCCAGGGTGACCTCCACGCTGTCGCTGTCCTGCGTAGTTCCCTCTTCGATCGTGGAGTAGATCTCGAACGACAGATCCGTGATCTCTTCATATTCCGTAGCCGCAAGCGCCGGAACCGCCATAAGGACCGAAATCGCGGCGGACGCCGTCATTGCAGCGATCGTTTTTTGCAGTTTCATAGAAAAAACTCCTTTCTATAATCACGATGTTTCTTTACCGTCAGTATAGCACATCTTTCCTGCAATTTTAAAGGCTTTTTCTGTGCAAAAATCAGGCAAAATTATGGCAGGATATTTTATGATTTGTTTAGATTCTCGTCACCGATTGGACACATTTTTCCTCTATAATTCGCATGTAGTTATCCGAAAGGGTAACTTGCCTTTGTTTCAAGTGCCATCACTTGGATACACAAAGCTTTTTCATACTCATGCCCGCCGGAGGAGACTTCGGCGGGTCCCCCTTTATACGGACTTTTGTTTTGCAAACCAAAAAAGAACACCGCCGGCGGACATCGGCTCCGCTTCACGGTGTTCTTTTACTTTTCTCTGTTGATCTCCGGATCTCTTACGCTTCCGGTTTCTCGACCTGCACGATCGCCTGTTTCTGCATGGGGATACGGCAGTTCTTGTTGTTTCCGAACTCAACGATCACGGTGTCGTCCGTCATATCGATGATGACGCCGTAAAATCCGCTGGAAGTCAGGACGCTGTCTCCGACAGCGATGCTCGCCATCAGTTCCTGCATTTTCTTTTTCTCTTTCTGCTGGGGTCTGATCGCGATAAAATACATAAACGCAAAAATCAAGACGATATAGCCAATCCAAAACATCGGGCTGCCTGTCATTGTTCTACCTCCGTTTTCTCATAAATGTTCTCACGTTCACCGGCACATAATGCCAGTATACACCATAAAGCGGCTTTTGAAAAGATAAATCGGAAAAATTTATCCGTTCCGGTAATTTATCAGTCTTCGTCCTCGATCTCGGTCGCGATGAAAACCGACGACGAGACCGTGCTGACCGCCGCGACTACCGCGACGAGGATCACCAGCAGGCCGCCGCCCATGATGATCAGAAAGACCGCGCCGTCCTCGTCGGAACTGTCCGCCGTCTCCGCCGCCGCGGGTTCTTCTGCCGCGACCGCCGCTTCCGCTTCGGGGGCCGCAAATACGGTCTCCGCCGGAACTGCCGCAAACGTAAGGCACAGCGCCGCCGCTGCCGCCGCCATAAGGCATTTTACTCTGCTCAGTCGTTTCATAATTTACAAGCCCCCATTTCCGTACTTATTTACCGCGGTCCGCGTTCTTACCCTTGCTCCGCGGCTCCGTCCGTCTCGCCGCTCTTTCCGTTCAGACCGGCGAGTTTTCTTTCTTTATACTCCGCGTAGCGACGGTTTTCGATCGCGTCGCGGATCTCCGTCATCAGTGTATTATAAAAATACAGGTTGTGGAGCACGCATAGCCGCATTCCAAGCATTTCCTTCGCCTTCAGGAGGTGTCTGATATAGGCTCTGCTGTAGGAACGGCAGGCCGGGCACCGGCACCCCTCCTCGATCGGGCGGAGGTCCTTCGCATACTTTTCATTAAAGAGGTTCAGTTTCCCGAAGCTCGTATATACATGTCCGTGGCGGCCGTTTCGCGACGGGTATACGCAGTCGAAGAAATCGACGCCGCGATCCACGCTCTCCAGGATGTTGGCCGGAGTCCCGACTCCCATCAGGTAGACCGGTTTGTCCTCCGGAAGATGCGGCACGGTCACGTCGAGGATATGGTACATTTCCTCGTGGCTCTCGCCTACCGCCAGTCCGCCGATCGCGTATCCGTCGCAGTCCATCGCCCGGATCGCCTCCGCATGCGCGACGCGGATATCCTCAAAGGTCCCGCCCTGGTTGATGCCGAACAGGAGCTGCTCGCGGTTCACCGTGTCGGGCAGATCGTTGAGCCGTTCCATCTCCACCTTGCAGCGGGCCAGCCAGCGCGTCGTCCGCGCCACCGAGTTTTCCATGTACTCGCGCGTACAGGGATGCGGGGCGCACTCGTCGAACGCCATCGCGATCGTCGAGCCGAGGTTCGACTGGATCCGTATGCTCTCCTCCGGTCCCATGAAGATCTTATGCCCGTCGATGTGGGAGTTGAAGTAAACGCCCTCTTCTTTGATCTTTCGGAGGCCGGCGAGCGAAAATACCTGAAATCCGCCGGAATCCGTGAGGATCGGACGGTCCCAGTTCATAAACTTATGGAGGCCGCCGAGTTCCCGGATCGTCTCGTCGCCGGTCCGCACATGAAGATGGTAGGTGTTTGAAAGCTCGACCTGGGTCCCGATCTCCCGCAGATCGTCCGTCGATACCGCGCCCTTGATCGCGCCGACCGTTCCCACGTTCATGAACACCGGCGTCTGGACCGTGCCGTGGACCGTCTCCAGGACCGCCCGTTTGGCACGTCCGTCTTTCGCCAGAATTTGATATTTCATGCGAGTTCCCGTTTATTTTTCGGCGGCTTTTTCCTTCGCCTTCTTCGCCTTGTTCACGCTCATCATGTACCAGAGCGCGCCGGTCAGGCAGACGGACGAGTAGGTGCCGCAGATGATACCGGCCATCAGCGGAAGCGCGAACTCACGGATCGAGGACACGCCCATGATGAACAGCACGAGTACCATGATAAAGGTCGTCAGGGAAGTATTGATACTTCTCGTAAAGGTCTGGGTGATGCTTCGGTTCACGATCTCCGCCAGATCCGCTCTCGTTCCGGAAAGCTTCAGGTTCTCACGGATACGGTCGAAGATAACGATAGTGGCGTTGATCGAGTAACCGACGATCGTAAGCAGGCAGGCGATCGCGGTGGATCCGACCGACCATTTCGCCAGCGCGTAGCAGGCCAGCACGACGAGCACGTCGTGTACCAGCGCGATGACCGCGCTCGCCGCAAAGCGGATGTCCTTAAAGCGGATCCAGATATAGATCAGCATGAAGATCGTCGCGATGACCGTCGCCACGACGGCGTCCCGCTTCATCTCGTCGCTGATCGCGCCGGAAATGCTCTCGGCCGTGATCGTCGATTCGTCGACGCCGAAGTTGTCCGCCAGAGCCTTGTCGAGAGCCTGACGCTCCTCAACGCTGAGCGTTCTGGTGCGGATGATGACTTCGTTCGTTCCCGCTACCTTCTGGGTCTGGACGTCTCCGCCGTTCGTGATGCTCTCGACGACCGGAACCACCTCGGAGGAGATCTGCTCAAGCGACATATCCTCGTTGAAGGTCACGTTGGTGGAAGTACCGCCGCGGAAATCGAGCCCGTAGTTGAAAGCTCCGCCGATGGACGACGTATTTAAGAACATTCCCGCAAAACCGAGGACGATGACCGCCGCCGAGATCGCAAGGAAGATCTTTCTCTTCCCGAGGAAATTGATCGGGGTCTTCTCTTTTCTCACGCCGTAGAACTTCTTGTCCGTAAAGCCGAGGTTAAAGAGGCTGTTTAAGATAAACCGGGTCACGAACAGCGCCGTTACCATCGAAAGGACGATACCGATCGCCAGCGTGGTCGCGAATCCCTTGACCGTGCCGGAACCTCTCCAGTAGAGGACCGCGGCCGCGATCAGCGTCGTCACGTTGCCGTCGATGATGGCGGACATTGCCTTCGAGAAACCGGTCTTGATCGCGGACTGTACGGTCTTGCCGACGCCGATCTCCTCCTTGATACGGGTGAAGATGATGACGTTCGCGTCGACCGCCATACCGATCGAAAGAATGATACCGGCTACGCCCGGAAGCGTGAGGGTCACCTCAAACGCCGCCAGAAGCACCAGGATCAGCGCGACATACAGGCACAGCGCGATGGACGCCGCGAGGCCCGGGATCAGATATACAACGATCATGAACAGGCAGACGATCGCAAAACCGATCACGCCCGCCTTAAGGCTGGTCGAGATCGCATCCTGGCCCAGCTTCGCGCCGACGACCGTGGAGCGCAGCTCCTCAAGTTCGAGCGACAGGGAACCGATGCGGATGGTGGATGCGAGCTGTTCGCATTCTTCATAGGAAGTAAGGCCCGTGATGGAAGCCTGTCCGCCGGTGATCGCGGTCTGGACCGTGGGGTTCGAGTAGATCACGCCGTCGTAGACGATGGCGATCCGCTTGCCGACGTTGGCAGCCGTGACTTCCGCGAATTTCTTCGCGCCCTCATCCGTGAAGGTCAGCGCGACCTCATAGCTCGTGGCGCCGGTCTGACGGTCGCGGTAGCTCATGGCCTTTGCGGAAGCGACGTCCGTTCCTTCGAGGACGACTTCAAGATTTTCGTCGAGGAACAGAAGGGAACCGGGTTTTCCGAGTTCCTCCAGGATCGCGTTCGCGTCGGAAACACCGGGGATATCGATATTGATACGGTTGTTTCCCTCACGGTAGACCTCGGCCTCCGTGCTGTAATTCTGAACTCTCTGCTGCAGCTTGTACTGCGTATCGGACATGTCCTCCTCGCTGGGGTTGTCCTCGACCGCGCGGTAGGTGATGCTGACGCCGCCGGCCAGATCAAGGCCGAGCCGGATCCCTCCGTCCTGGTACGCCACCGCTCCGTTCTCGTCGGTGACAAGCTTGCTCTTCTGAAGCGTATCGTAGCCGAAATATCCGAATGCGGCGATCGCGATCAGAACGCAGATAAGGCCAAGTATGCCTTTTCCTCTGTTGCTGTTCATGATTCATTTCTCCTATCTCAAGATTTATTTACCGTATGCGCCGGCGTGCGCCCGATCGTTCAGGCGTCGGCCAGCGCCGCTTTTATCATGATCGCACACTCAATCCGTTTTTTCTGCATCTCGCAGCCAACGTCATAAGCGTCCGTGATACTCCCGTGGAAATTGTAGGAATTTGCCGCGCAGCCGCCGCTGCAGTAAAACCTCGCAAAGCAGTCCCTGCATTTTTCCTTCGCGTAAACATTGCACAGTTTGAACTCGTCGCGCACCTTCGTGTTCGTGATGCCGTCGTCGACGTTGCCGAGCAGGAAATCTTCCATCCCCACGAACTGATGGCACGGGTAGAGGTCTCCCCACGGCGTGACCGCCAGATACTCGGTCCCCGATCCGCATCCCGAAAGGCGTTTCGCCACGCACGGTCCCTGGCTCAGATCGATCATAAAATGGAAGAACCGAAATCCCCGGCCCTCTTTTTCGCGCTTTACGAATTCCTTTGCCAGCTTATCGTACTCGTCGAGGATCTGCGGAAGATCCTCCTCGCGGATGGAATACGGCGCTTCCGGCGGCGCGACCACCGGCTCGATCGAAAGCTTCTTAAAGCCGAGGTCGGCGAAGTGGAGCACGTCCTTTGAAAAGTCGAGGTTGTTCCGCGTAAACGTCCCGCGGACGAAATAGTCCCTGTCGCCGCGTGATTCCGCAAACTTTTGGAATTTCGGAACGATCAGGTCGTAGCTCCCGCTTCCGTTCGGGAACGGCCGCATCCGGTCGTTGACTTCCTTCCGCCCGTCGAGGCTCAAAACCACGTTGCTCATCTCTCGATTGCAGAAGTCCATGATCTCGTCGTTTAAGAGCACGCCGTTCGTCGTCAGGGTAAAGCGGAACCGCTTGTTGTGTTCCTTCTCCTGCGAGCGGCCGTACTCGACGAGTTTCTTTACCACATCCCAGTTCATGAGCGGCTCGCCGCCGAAGAAATCCACCTCGAGGTTGACGCGGTTCCCGGAATTGGCGATCAGGAAATCGAGCGCCTTCTTTCCCACCTCGAAGCTCATCATCGCGCGCCGTCCGTGGTATTCGCCCTCTCCCGCGAAGCAATACCGGCAGGTGAGGTTGCAGTCGTGGGCGATGTGGAGGCAGAGCGCCTTTACGACGGTCTGGCGCTTCTTGAAATCGACCACATAGTCCTTATAAACGTCGGCCGTAAAAAGCTCCTCCGCGTCGATCAGTTCCTGAATATCCGAGAGCGCGTCGTCCAGTTCCTCTTTTCGGTATTTCCCCGAAAGCCGTTCATAGACCTGCGCTTTTTCCTCCGCGGAAAGCGGTCTCGGCTTTTCCATATCCGCGACGCATCCGGCAAGGACGGCGGTCACATCATAGAAAAGCGCGTCGGCCGCATGGACCGAACCGCTGTTGACGTCCAGGATGATATGGTATCCGTTGTTGATGTACTGATGTATCAAGTTGTTCACTCCGTCCGAAACATAGCCGAAGCGGGACCGCGTCCCGCCTGCTGGGTCTTCCCGTACGTCACGGGACCCGAAAACTTTCCTGCGTCACAAGAATAGCCCCTGCAATCATACGACCGCAGGGGTCTTACATGCGTTTCGGGTTTTGATTCCCTTTCCATTAGCGATTACGGTTCTCGCAGCTCTGGTTTCCTACCGTGCAGGAAGTTTTGCATGCGGACTGGCAGGAGGTCTGGCACTCGCCGCATCCGCCCTTCTTCATGCTGTTCTTTAACGTATTGGAGCTCAGTGTTGTTGCATGCTTCATGTTATCTTCCTCCGATATAAAGTCTAAGTGTGCCTGTGCGGTGCCCAAACGATGCGTCCGGCACCTGCCAAGTGCTCATATTATAGCATAGAGATTCAAATCTTGCAATAGGGATAATCTACGGTATTTGCGAATATGTTGAACAAACGGGGCCGTCCGAACGGCCCGTTTCCGAAATCATGAAAGGAGTTATTTATGAAATCAAGGACCCCCTGGCTCGTCATCCGAACCCTTATCATTACCTATCTGATCTCCGCCGTTCTTCTGGCCGCGCTCTCTTTCGCGCTCTACCGTTTCCGGCTGCCCGAGGCGCAGGTCGATATGGGCGTGAACGCCGTTTATATCCTCTCCTGCCTGGCCGGCGGTCTCATCGCGGGCAAAGTCCTGAAAACGCGGCGATTCTTCTGGGGCCTGCTGACCGGCCTTCTGTATTTTGCCTTCCTGTTTCTGATGTCGCTTGCGCAAAGCGGCGGCCTTCCCGGCGACCTCATGCATATCCTGACCGTCCTCGGCATGTGTGCCGGAAGCGGAGCGGCGGGCGGGATACTGAGTTAGGCGGGCGGCCGCGCGGTCTGCGGTTTCGTTTATTTCGACCCGAATTTCGCGAGCAGGTAAACGACCAGCGCGAGGATCCCGATCACGACGAAGATCCCCAGCATGCCTTTCCACATGATCCCGAGTGCGAGCGCAATATTCGTATTCATAATCAAACCTCCTGTTTCCTTCCGGTCTCTCGCCCGGAGGAAACCGTTTTGAGCGCGGCGGATATCCGGTCCGGCCGCGGTATGCAGTTTCACGGATAAAGTTTACATAAAGAATCCGAGCACGATGCCTCCGGCGATCGCCGACGCGACCTGACCGGATACGTTCGCGCCGATCGCGTGCATGAGCAGGTGGTTCGTACTGTCCTCGGCAACGCCCATCTTCTCGATGACGCGGGCCGACATCGGGAACGCGGAGATACCCGCCGCTCCGATCATCGGATTGATCTTCGTCTTTGAGAAGATGTTGAGGATCTTAGCGAACAGCACGCCGCCGACCGTATCGAACACGAAGGCAAACAGGCCGAGGGCCATGATCATGAGCGTCTGCCAGGTCACGAAATACTCCGCCCGCATGGAGAAGGAGATCGTGATCCCCAAAAGCAGGGTGATCAGGTTCGCCAGCGTGTGCTGGGCCGTCTCGGACAGGCTGTTGAGCGCGCCGCACTCGCGGATCAGGTTGCCGAACATCAGGAAGCCGACCAGGGATACGGAAGCCGGAGCGACCAGACCGGCGACAAAGGTAACGATGATCGGGAACGCGATGCGGGTGAACCGGCTCACTTTACCCGGCTGGTACGGCATATGGATCATGCGTTCCTTTTTCGTGGTGACCGCTTTGATGACGGCCGGCTGGATGATCGGGACGAGCGCCATATACGAATACGCCGCGACCGCGATCGCTCCGATGTAGTTGGATCTTAGGACCTGCGACACCAGGATCGACGTCGGGCCGTCGGCCGCGCCGATGATGCCGATCGAAGCCGCGTCGCGGATATCGAAACCGAGGACCGCCGCCAGCACGATCGTGAGGAAGATCCCGAACTGCGCAGCCGCGCCGAACAGGAACATTTTCGGATTGGAGAGCAGCGGCCCGAAGTCGATCATCGCGCCGATCCCGATGAACAGGAGCAGCGGGAACGCCTCCGACGCCTCGATCCCCGTCTCGAACAGCCACTGGATGATGCCCTGCGTTTCTCCCACGCCGGCCATCATCTGATTCAGAGCGCCGCTCGCGGGTATATTTACGAGGATCGCCCCGAAGCCCATCGGCAGGAGCAGCGCCGGTTCGTAGTCCTTTTCGATCGCCAGATAAATGAGCGCCAGCCCCACCGCGTACATTACAACCTGCTGCCATGTGATCGACAGCAGACCGTTCCATAAGAATTCCATGATTTTCCCTCCTGCGAAAACAATTCTCTCCGCCGCGGCGCTTGCGATACCAGCCGCGCCGCAGCGTTCCGGAAAGTTCCTTCCTAATAAAAAAGACTTTTTGCAGAAATTTTCTCTCTGCAAAAAGTCTCGTTACCGTTTCGGTATACACCACCAGACGTTTCCGCCGCGATTGTTGACGGTGTATTTTAACTACTCCCCTTTTGTCGGTACAATCTTAAATCCATTCCAAAAAATTGTCAAGGGTTATTTTCCAGAATATACAGGTGGATCTTGTCGATCCGGTTCCGTTCGACCTTCTCGACGACGAACCGCAGGTTTTCAAACGTCACTTCCTCGCCTTCCTC